>CAYTGJ010000264.1:1987-2515 GCA_964437245.1 uncultured Chitinophagaceae bacterium | reverse complement strand
TCATGGCAAAACTTTCTGCCGAGTTAAAAAGAGAGGCTCATTTGATCATCGTAACGGTTTGTTTGCCGGCATTGATCAGGTCGGGATCTACTTCTTCTTTGGTAGGGAAAGGCCCCATGCCCAGCAGTCCGTTTTCAGATTGCAGTACTACAGCGTAGTGCTCCGGAATGTAATTGGCAACCAGGGTAGGGATGCCTATTCCAAGATTTACATAATAACCGTCCTTTACTTCCTGGGCGATCCGTTTGGCAATTCCGTATTTGTCAAGCATCGTAGAATTAGCTATATGGGTTAAACATAATGGCAGTGATATACTATACCCCCAGTCATCTTAAAAAGAATAGATCAGATTCTGGACTCCGAGTCTGATCTATTCTCTGGTATCCTGTATCTCGAAATAATCTTAGCATTAATCCGGGACCGTTTCGAATATTTTTATTTTAAAATCTCTATCTGTGTGCCGTTTGCAGCTTTTGTATTCCCATGCCCTTTGTAGAAGAGCCGCTTGCTGTCAATTCCTTTCGCTAC
>CAYTGJ010000264.1:0-1977 GCA_964437245.1 uncultured Chitinophagaceae bacterium | reverse complement strand
GTACTCTTTTACGGTCTTAGCTCTTTCTTCGGCCAGCTTCAGGTGGTGTGCCTCGTCTTGTTCTGCCTGATTATATACGTTGATAGAAATTTTCAGGGTTGCGTTGACGAACAGCATTTGAACCAGACGGTCCAGCTCGTTGTACGATGCTTCGGTGATCGCACTGCCGTTGTATTGTACGGAATTCAGAGATAATATTGTTCCCGGAGTGATTCCCTGAAGGCAGATGCCATCGTTCAGTTCGGTGAATTTGGCTCCCGCCGGTACTTCGATGTTTTTGATATGATAGCCAAAGCCTGGCGCTTCCACTGTAAGGTTGTAGCTTACTCCACCCGGGAGTACCACTACATATTTTCCGGTAAAACTATTGGAGTTGAAGGTTCCGAGCGGCTCGTGTGTCTCATTGTCGGTAACGGTGACAGAAGCACGGATCGGCTCCTGGTTGGCACAATTGAAAATTCTGCCTTTCAGGATCGAAAGATAAGCATCGGCAGTGTTCTCTCTTTCGAGCATATAGATATCTTCTTCGCCATATCCTTCTTCTCTTACAGAAGAAAAGAACGCTCTTTTGTTATCTGCCGACCATACGAAGTTGATCTCATCGCCGGTTGTATTGATTGGGTAGCCTACGTTGACCGGAGCGGATAGGATCTCTCCGGTTTCTGTGTTGATCGTACAGGAGAAAATATCGTATCCGCCCATAGAGTTGTAGCCCATGCTGCTGAAGTAAAGTGTTTTTCCGTCAGGGTGGATGAAGGGAGAAAACTCATGTTCTTTGGTATTGATCTTATCGCTTAGCAGGATGGCAGGGCCAAACTCTCCGTTGGCTTGTTTTTTAGACATATAAATATCATTTCCTCCGATCCCTCCGGGGCGGCTGCTGACAAAGAAAATCGTTTTCCCGTCTGCGGTAATACTCATACAGGGCTCCCAGGCGCTGGAATTGATATTCGGACCAAGGCTGACCGGTTCGCCCCAGATGGTACCCAGCAGGTTGCTGACAAAAATATCGCCGCCGTTGTCGGGTTTATAAATGAATAGTTGTGTTCCGTCGGCTGAAAGTCCTACACAAGCATCGTGAGAAGGAGTGTTGATGATATTGCTGAGCGGAGTAGGGGTTGTCCATTCGTTTACGGATTTTACATTGATGAAAATATTTTCATAGTATTTGTTATCTCTAGGGTCTTTGCTTTTATGCTGTTCGTGTTCGCGGCGCGAAGTATAGATGATCATGGATTCGTCTACCGGAAGTACAGGATTATAATCAGCATGTTCGGAGTTGATCTTGTCGCCCATGTTGGTGATCTTCACATTGACAGGGTTTCGGATCAGCTCTACGGCATTTTTGCAGTACATGATTCCCTGGTTGGCTTTTTTGATTTCCTCCTGGTCGTTTTTAACTTTTGTTTTATACGTTTCAAAATGTTGAATAGCCTTGTCGAATTTCATGGTGGCATGGTAGCATTGGCCGAGATGGTAATCAAGCTGCGGTACTTTGATTTTGTTGGAATTCTTGGCGGTCTCAAGATGGGGGAGTGCTTCTTCAAAGTATCCCAGTTTACTGTAACATAGTCCGGCCGAATAGGCAAAGTGCGGATCTCCCGGGTGGTGCTTTTCTGCTTTCAGATAGTAGTTGAGGGCCATCCGGTAATCTCCGTTGTCAAAGTAATGTTGTGCCTGAAGGGCATGTACTTTTGATTCTTTGCTATGCTTCTGGGCATGCAGAGAAAGGATGGTACATGATAAAACTAAAAGTAGTAATACCTTTTTCATATACAAATTGATTTATTAAAAATGCTGTTCTTAACTAAAAGGTTAAGTTACATTTAATCCTTTTGGAAACAAAGCAAAATAGATTTTATGAGGAGAGTGAAAGAGAAAAACAGAAGGAGAGGCTCGGGCTTTACAAAGCCGCGTATCCTCCCTTCAGATCATAGATGTTTTTGAAGCCTGATTTCTTTAGTTTTTTGGTAGCCA
>CAYTGJ010000263.1:0-2543 GCA_964437245.1 uncultured Chitinophagaceae bacterium | reverse complement strand
GTGTAGATGCCGTACTGGCCACGGCTTATTCTCTTTTTATCGTGGGCATAACCAGTGTCATTGGTTCGGTCTCTTATTTCAGAAAAGGATTGGTCAATCTCAAAACGGCGATCGTTTTTGGATTTCCTTCCCTTATAGCGGTTTTTATAACAAGGGCATACATGGTCCCGGCCATCCCGTACAAACTTTTTATGATAGGCGGTTTTACCGTGACCAAGAGTGTTTTGCTCATGCTGCTTTTTGCTATGCTGATGATTGTCGCTTCCTACAGTATGATTAAAAAAGACAGATCGGTGCAAGAAGAAGATTCCGGGAAACAGGAATTCAATTATCCGTTGATTTTACTGGAAGGTACAGTCGTAGGCATCGTGACCGGATTGGTCGGTGCCGGAGGAGGATTTCTGATCATTCCTGCTCTGGTAGTATTAAGCAAGTTGCCCATGAAAGAAGCGGTGGGTACTTCTCTGGTGATCATTGCCGCCAAATCATTGATCGGTTTTTTCGGTGAAAGCGGAAAATCGATCATGGACGGTCCTTTTTTACTAACCGTTTCGGCCTTCGCCATTATAGGAATATTTATAGGAATGATCCTTTCACGGAAGATAGACGGAGAAAAGCTCAAACCCGCTTTCGGATGGTTTGTGTTGCTGATGGGGATTTATATCCTTGTGAAAGAATTGTTTCTGAATTCCTGATTGAAAACCGGTCGCTTTGTAACAAAAGTAGCGGTACGTAAAAATAAAAAGAAAGACCTTTGGGAGAAGCGATTGCCCGTGACGCCCAAAACATATTATGAACCAACAATAGAAAAAATATGAATATAGAACAAATTTATACCGGATGCCTGGCACAAGGAGCCTACTACATTACCTCCGGAAAGGAAGCGGTGATTATTGATCCTCTGCGGGAAACGAAACCTTATCTCGACCGGCTGGAAAAGGATGGGGCAACGCTTAAGTATATTTTCGAGACGCATTTTCATGCAGATTTTGTAAGCGGACATATTGACCTGAGTAAAAAAACCGGAGCACCTATCGTATACGGACCTACTGCCCAGCCGGAGTTTGAGGCCATTGTGGCGGAAGATAACCAGTTTTTTTCTGTTGGAACTATCCGGATAAAAGTATTGCATACTCCCGGTCATACGATGGAAAGTACCTGTTTTCTGCTGATAGACGAACATGGAAAGGAGATTGCATTGTTTAGCGGTGACACGCTTTTCCTGGGCGATGTAGGCAGACCTGATCTGGCTCAGAAAGCGGCCAATATGACTCAGGAAGAACTGGCCGGATTGCTGTATGAAAGTTTGTACAATAAAATTCTTCCGCTACCGGATACGATCACTGTATACCCTGCGCATGGAGCGGGTTCTGCTTGCGGGAAGAACATGATGAAGGAAACCGTCGATACACTGGGGAATCAGAAAAAAATGAACTATGCCCTGAACCAGCCTTCCAAAGAAGCCTTTATCAAAGCGGTAACCGATGGCTTACTTCCTCCTCCGGCTTATTTTGGGATGAACGTATCCATGAATAAAAAAGGATACGATAGTTTTGAGCAGGTACTAAAACAGGGATTGAAAGCGCTTACCGCCGAAGAGTTTGAAGCCGCTGCCGAGGCTACCGGTGCCTTGATCCTGGATACCCGAAACGACAAAGTATTTGCCAGAGGATTTATTCCTCAGTCTGTCAATGTAGGGCTGGGAGGAGATTTTGCTCCCTGGGTAGGAGCACTGATCGTGGATGTCAGGCAGCCGGTTTTACTGGTGACGGAGGAAGGAAAAGAAGAGGAAGCCGTTACCCGGTTGAGCCGTGTAGGCTTTGACCATGTACTCGGACATTTGAAAGGAGGATTTGAAACCTGGAGAAATGCCGGGAAAGAAGTTGATATCGTAGAACGCATTACCGCCGAACAGTTTGCCTCGGAAGTGAAAATAGGGGAAAGCAAGGTGATAGATGTACGTAAAGAAAGTGAATATGCTGCCGAGCATGTGGCGGAAGCATATAATATGCCTTTGGCGTATATCAATGACTGGATCAGGGATCTTCAGCCCGGAGAGCATTTTTATCTGCATTGTGCCGGTGGTTATCGCAGCATGATCGCAGCCAGTATTCTGCAGGCAAGAGGGTACCGGAATTTCACAGAAGTGGAAGGCGGTTTTAACGCCATTGCTAAAACCGGGGTACCTAAAACAGATTTCGTATGTCAAAGCAAAATATTCAATTAATAGTTATCACTGTAATCATAATCGTTATGTTTGGATTATTTAAAAACTTATTTGTACAGACCGACAATGCTCCTTTAAAAGAAGCAATTCAGAAAGGAGCTTTTCTGGTAGACGTGCGTACGCCTAGCGAATATTCGGCAGGAAGTGTAAAGGGTGCCGTCAACATTCCGTTGGATAAGCTCCAGGGACAATTATCCAGGTTTAAAGGAAAGAAAGCGATTGTGGTCTTCTGCCGGAGCGGCAGTCGTAGTAGCCAGGCCAAGAGTATACTGGAACGGAATGGATTCCAGAATGTCATCAACGGGGGTACCTGGCA
>CAYTGJ010000262.1:0-2550 GCA_964437245.1 uncultured Chitinophagaceae bacterium | reverse complement strand
GCAGTGCCTTTGCATCGTCGATGTTCATTCCAACAAAATTAGGAAGCTCGATCTCTGAAGTCATCGCCCCGTTTCCTATGTCAAGGGTAATAGGAGTTCCTTTGGGAATATGAGTGCCGGCAGTGATTTCAGCTCCGTTGGCATATTGCCGGATCACGAGATTGGCGAACGGGCTTGAAACGGGTTTAGTGGCAGCAAGTATAAGGTCTCTGCTTTTAAGCTCCATTTCTGCGGCTTTCAGTGATTTGTCCTTTAGTTCGGGCATGGGGACCATTGGAGGTGTTTTGGCCGTGATGGTGACGTATATCTTCCTGTTTGCTTTTACTTCTGATCCGGCTACCGGATGCTGGGAAATGACAGAAAAAGGAACTGCTCCTGCAATGTAGCTGGAATCATTGATCTGGTACCGCAGATTATTTGAAGAAAGAATTTCTTCTGCCTGCTCAAGGGTTTTCCCTTTAAGATCCGGTACATTGATCAACTCACCATGATTAGTGGTCATGGGCAGGTACACATAAAAAAACAAAAGAATGAGTACTATGGTTATCACCCCGATAATACTCAGGTGAAGTAATACATCTTTTTTGGAATTTGCGTTCAGGAACATTGCTATTCAGGAGTGTCTATAAGGTCTGTTTCAGGATCAGAAACTGAATCTTCGATCCCGTTTCCTACTTCTATGGTTACTTTTGTCCCTTTCGGAATTAGTGTACCGGCCGGGATTTCATTGCCGTCTACCAGTTGTTTCAATACCAGATTTTCAAATGGGCTTGGCACCAGTTTTTTTTCGGCAAGGATCAGATCCCTGCTTTTAAGTTCTATTTCTGCCGTTTTAGGAGATTTATCCTTTAGCTCCGGCATCGGTACCATCGGAGGATTTTTAGAAGTTACGGTGATGTATAGGATGCGGTTTTCTTTTACTTCCGAACCACTTGCCGGATGTTGTGAAATAACAGAAAGCGGAGGGGTTCCCATGACGTAGGTGGAATCGTTTACCTGGTATCGCAGATGGTGTTTGTTGAGCAGGGCTTCGACTTCCTCCAGCGATTTCCCTTTCAGCTCCGGTACCTGTATAGATTCTCCATGATGAGTGGTGATGGGCAGGTAGAGGTAAAAGAATATAAAAATCAATACCAGCACAACTCCGAGGATTGCTCCCAGGTGGACCAGAATATCTTTTTTTGAATTTGTTTTCAGCAACATGGTGGCTTTTGAGGAGAATTACCAATGATCATCGATATGCTCTGGAAAATGAGAAATCCTCCTGCTTGGTGATATTTAACTGTTTTTCTTCACTCGTTCCATTCCAAAGGTAAGAATATTATCGATGAAATCGTATGGTTTATAACCGTTTAAGGCAGTTTGATGAAATATACAGGTAGCAGGGGTCATACCGGGCAAAGAATTGATCTCGATGATGACCGTCTCAGCGTGATGATTGTCGTATATTCTGACAAAGGCATCGATCCGGGCGTATCCTTCTACCTGAAGGGTATGGGCGGTCTTACGAAGTGTGTCCTTTACCTGTTCGGAAATATACTTATAAGCTCCCTCGTTGCCGGCAAAACGGGCCGGCGTGATATTCTGCCCTTCTCCCGCCAGGAATTTTTCTTCCAGGGAAAGAACTTCTCCGGAAGCAAGGGTTTCCGAGGGTTCGAAGATTTCGTATTGAAGGTTGCCTTGTTCGTCGTAACGGGTAAGCAATCCTCCGGTTATTTCCAGGAAGTGCTTTCCTCCGTCTTTGCGAATGATGTCCTCGATCATGAAGTAGTTTTTCTGAGGAAACTCTTCGTTGAATTTTAATTTCAATAGTTTTGCACTTTCAGAATTCCGGATACTATCCCAGCCGAACATCATCTTGGCATAGGCCACCAGCTCTTCGCGGTTGTGTATCTTTTTCACTGCCGAACTGCATCCGTCGTCAGAAGGTTTTGCAATGAACGGATAGGTGAATTGCTCCTCTATTTTATGCATGAGGTCGATGTAGAAGTTCTCCCATTCCTGTTTGTACACCAACATTGAATTGGCTACTGCAATTCCGCTTTCCCGAAGGATCCTGTTGGTCTCAAATTTATTGATGGTGGTCTTGGAGCTTTCCACTCCAGACCCGTTGTACGGCATGTTGAATTTCTCCAGTTCGGCCTGTACAGATCCGTCTTCTCCCGGTCTTCCGTGCAAAGCGATAAACGCTACTTCTGCAAGACCTGCGAGCTCTTTGTACGATATTTTTTTTGCTTCCGTAATATGGTTTTGTACATATTTTTCGGTAATGCTTTTTGTTTCCTTGATGATCTGGCGGATCACCGGGTGTTTGTCTTCCTTGTAGGAAACTTTTTCTTTAATGTCATCGGCATTGTCTTTCAGCAGGATGTTGACCGGAATAACATAAAGTTCGTGGTTTTCTTCGTTGCCGGTAAGAAATACCGGGATTGGCTGATATTTAGTACTGGAGGCTAATTTTTCGTAGATGTTTCTTCCGCTTTCGACTGAAATATGGCGTTCGGAAGAAAAACCTCCCATGATCACTGCTACTTTGATTTTTTCGGATAG
>CAYTGJ010000261.1:0-2609 GCA_964437245.1 uncultured Chitinophagaceae bacterium | reverse complement strand
GGAGTTACCAGCAGGATGTCGGGCATATTTTTGCTTTGGCGCTTTTGGGTAACGGCATCCGTATCCCCGTTGCGTACTTCCACTGTCCAGTCCAGGCCTATTTCGTCTATTGCCTGCAGCATTGCACGGGCAAGGTCTTTCGCCAGCGAACGCAGTGGTGTGATCCAAAGGAGTTTAAGACCTGAAGGGTATTTTTCCGGATGATTCATAAAATCAATCAACACGGCGAGGAATACCGAAAAGGTTTTCCCGAAGCCGGTGGGAGCTACTACCATCCCGCTGTAGCCGTTGGCATACCGCTCCCAGGCCTTTTCCTGAAAGCCGAAAGGGGTGTACCCTTTTTGTTGTAACCACCGGACAATGATCTGGTAACCTTGGCTCTGTTGTAATTTTTTACGGGTCATAATACCTTCATATTTTTAGGTCTTTGCTAAGTACGTTGTAAAAAAGCTACCGGATCAGTTTTTTTACCTCTTCGAGTGTATCAATGTCAGCAATTGTTTTGTCTTTGCGCCAGCGTACAATGCGGGGAAACCGTAAGGCAATGCCCGACTTGTGGCGGGAACTGAATCCGATTCCTTCAAAGGCTATTTCAAATACCAGTTCCGGTTTTACAGTGCGCACCGGGCCAAATTTTTCGAGGGAATTTTTGGTGACAAAACGGCTCACCTCCTGTATTTCTTTATCCGTAAGGCCCGAATACGCTTTGGCAATGGTGACCAGCCGATCACCGTCTTTTACCGAGAATGTATAATCAGTATAATAAGCACTGCGCCGGCCGCTTCCTTTTTGGGCATATATAAGGACTGCATCAATGGTCAGCGGGTCTGTTTTCCATTTCCACCAGTCGCCGCGTTTGCGTCCTGTGTGGTAAGGAGAATTTTTGTGTTTGAGCATCAGTCCTTCACTGTTGAGGTCTCTGGCCTGTTCTCTGAGGGACTTTAACTCTTCCCAACTGGTGTTTGTAATAATCTCCGAAAGACGTACATGAGGAGAAGTATTTTGTTGTACTAATGTTTCCAGCATGCTCCTTCGCTCCTGCATTGTTTTATTTCTCCAGTTTTCTCCTTGCCATTCGAGCAGATCATAAGCAAAAACGCTGACAGGCAATTCTTCCATCATTTTTTTAGAGAGGGTTTTCCGGTTAAGGCGTTTCTGGAGTTCTGAAAAGTTCAGTACCTTATTTTCTTTCACGATCAGTATTTCTCCATCTATGACAAAATCGTCCTGCCATTGGAGGAGTGTATCCCGGATTTCCGGAAACTGCTCTGTAATCAGTTCTTCTCCGCGCGACCATATAAATACTTCTCCCTTTCGCCGGATGAACTGGCCGCGTATGCCGTCCCATTTATATTCGGCCTGCCAGTCTTTTACATCGCCCAGTTCTTCCGGACCTTTGTCCAACGCATAGGCCAGGCAAAAGGGATAAGGTTTCGAAAGCTGTGTATTGGTATACTCGCCGTTGATGAGTTTGTCAAATTCCACTTCGTGCAGTAGCCAGTCGCCCATGATACTATGGGCGACGGCATTGGCATCCTTGTCATAATGTTTTGCCAGTGCATTGATAAGCGATTGCGATGATACACCCAGGCGAAAACTTCCGCCCAGCAGCTTGTTGAAAATGAAGCGTTCGGTCACAGGTAAGTGATTCCAGGACTCCAGTACAAAAGATTTTTTCTCTTCTTCGTTTTTATCCTGCAGGGCAATGATCTCTTTCATCCATTCCGCCAGGCTGCGGTCTATATAAGAGACGGGCTGTGGCAGGATCAGTGAAATGGTCTCGCCCAGATCTCCTACCGATGCATAGGCTTCTGTAAACAGCCATTCGGGAATACCGGATACTTCCATCGCCCACTGTTTCATAAGGGGCGAATTGACACGGCGCTTCGGACGTTTTCCCGTAAACAGGAGCAGTAACCAGAGTTTGTCCTTTTCTTCCGCTTCTGACAGGAACCGCAGGATCGCTTCTGTTTTTTGGATGGTTTTATTGGTACTGTCCAACGCGTTCACTAAGGCTGCAAATGTTTTCATTGTATGGGCGATAGTTCTGGTTCATTTTCATTTTCTTCTTCTCCTCCAAATTCTGTTTTTACTTCCTCTGCTGCTATCCCTGTCTCATTGAGATATTTGGTAAAAACAGCGGTCTGTCCGTGTGTGACGTATACTTTTTCGGCTTCGGTGGCTTTAATAGCCTTGAGCAGGTCGTTCCAGTCGGCGTGGTCGCTTACTGCAAAACCGGCATCGGCACTTCGCCACCGGCGGGCTCCCCGCACCTGCATCCATCCTGAACAAATGGCGGTGGCGCGGTTGGGTATTTTACGAATGACATTGGAGTCAGCAAGGGAGGGAGGGAGTATCACGATTCCTTTATCGAGGTGCTTTGCGTTTTCTCTGAGATCGGTAATGGTGTAGTTCGGGAGTCTGATGCCTGCACTTTTGTATGCTTGGTTCAGCTTTCCTATGGAATAATGTACATGTAGTGTATCCAGTCCATCGAGGGCTTTCATGATCCGCTGTGCCTTTCCCAGAGAATATCCGATGAAGACGGAGGTCTTTCCGGCTGCTTTGTTCTGAAGCACCCAATCCTGCATCTGCCGGTTGAGCGTTTC
>CAYTGJ010000260.1:0-2648 GCA_964437245.1 uncultured Chitinophagaceae bacterium | reverse complement strand
ACCAGATTGCTATAGGCAAAACGACCATCCTCATCCACCTGGCGCAAGCGGTAATAAACAATTCCATCTAGAGGTTCTTCATCTGTATAACTGTAACGGCTGATGGAAACCGATTCTCCGGTACCTGCCACTTCTCCGATCACTTCCCAACCGTTCCCGGATGAGCGTTCTATAATAAATGTCCGGTTCCCGGTTTCGGCCACAGTAGCCCAATTCAGTACTACTGTTTCTCCCACTCTTTTTCCTGTAAAACTCAGGAAGTTTACCGGTAGCGGATCACAACTGGAGAATTGCAGCGTTCCAAACAGGGATGGATTGTTCCATCCTCCGAAAGAACCGTCTTTCCAGGCTAATTCATTATCTCTCGTACCTCCGTTGTCATCATCGTTGATCTTCACATCAAAGCCTAAATAGCTTCCGGGTGTAGGAGTTCCTCCAAGAGTGGACCAGGGAATACTTAGTTCGACGGTATATCCTCCGGCATAGGTGGTCTGCCCGACCACTACTCCTCCCGTAGCTCCCCATTTATGCTCCATGATCGTCGTGGTGCCATACACCACCCCATACTGGTAATCCGTACTCTGATAAGAAGTACTCTTTTTATTTCCTATATCAATATAGAGCTCTATCCCATCTTTTTCCCATACCGCAGCTCCATCGGTACGTGGTACATCGTCAACCACAGTTACCAATACATAGAGATTCGCGGCATCGTATATTACTTTAAAGTTTCCGGCCAGATCAGGAGGATTCAGGTACCCCTGGGTCATCGCAAAAGCAGGATAGCTGCTCCACAATGCATCTGCTGTTCCGTTGATGACCGGAGCTGTAGAGGTGAGATTGATACTTCCTCCTACCGTTATATTCACAGCAGGAGAGCTGGAGTTTGTATTGGAAGGAAGATAATGAGCCACTGCCGTAAGTGCATGGCTTCCGTTTGTAGGACTTGCCCAGGTAATGCCATAAGGTGCTACATTATCCGTTCCGATGCTGACTCCGTCTACAAAAAACTCTACATAGTTCACTGTATTCCCGGCAGGAGGTACTACAGAAGCCGTGATGTTAAGCGGTCCAACCGGACAGCCTCCTAAAATAGCTCCGTTGGAAGGAGAAGTAATAAAAACTCCCGCCGGACAAAGCGGAGCTCCTACCGTAGCAGCAATATTCGCTCCATCGCTTACCGTAGAGGGATTCGTTGCCCCATACTTTCCCGAAGACCAGGTCTGGTTCAGCCCGCCTGATCCGAAATACGTCGGAAGATCATACGGGGAACCGGTAAGATCATACGAAAAACGGGGAACCCCGTCGATCGAAACGGATAGTATATGAGTAGCAGGATTATAATTGATACAGACGGTATGTTCCAAACCATCTTCAAGGTTACCGGCATTCACACTCGTGATACGCCCTGCATCACTGGCATTTCCGTCGCGGTGCAACGCAATCTCATCCTGGTTACCAGTAGTACCTCCTCCATAGTTGGCATCAAAACCTGAATTTCCCTGGCTGCTATAGGTATCAAACTCGATCGTGATCATCTGGCCACAGGAGCCCATATATCCTAATCCTCCGCCACAGGCAAGTCCGTTATTTATATTGTAAGCACATTTGGAAAAGGAAAACGCCATTCCGTCTCCCTGGGCATCGCTTCCGATTTCATCGTTCCCCGGACAACCGAAAAACACCTGGTAGCATTTATTAAATACCGCTCCGGAGGTTGGATCGTACTGATCGGATGTCTCATGAACGGCCGCGCCCGCACAACCGGTACTGGCCGTACTGTGCAACTGGATCACTCCGCTCCCACGATCTGTAAAACCGGTAGTACCAACAGTACCATAAGAATCCCACCCACCACTCTGAGCATGAAGAACGGAAGAACTCATGACCCCTAACATCGTCGTAAACACAAACAGTGAAAACGATACCGGGAAACGGTCTAGTTTAATAAGACCGGAACGATCAAAAAATATGATTAATTGGTTGATGATTTTTTTCATAATAATTATTACATAAGTGAAATTATTAGTGCTATCATTTTTGATCTGTTAAGAATCCAGGTGTTTTGGACTCAATAGGACTTAACTATTTTATTTTTATACTTTTTGAATACGACAAATGAAGCCTTTCGTGAACACTAATTCTAATTATCACTGAAAAATCAAGACTTAATAACCGATATCCATAGTTAAATAACTAATTAACAAGCATTAATAAACAATAATGGGATAGTTAAATATCAACGATTCCTGAAATAATATGAAGTAAAGTGAGTGATGCTGAACTGCAATAGATTGTTATCGAAACGTATTTTCCCTGATTTTTCATTACTCTCCTGCCAGACGAGCTACTGAAAAACAGGTAAAAAGGTGCCGGGTCTCATGGTAGCGAAAAAATTCTCTCGGGGGAAAAGTTCAAAATACAAAAAGCTTACGGATGGAAGCTTTTTACTTAAAATGTTCCGTTTGTAGCCTGATAAATAATAGAGGATCTCAGAAAATGGCGGGGACAGGAAAATTCAGGAAGAATAGGGATCTGTATAAAACCTTGGGGGCTTGAATCTGACCTGTTGTATTGTAAGATATTTCCCGGTCAGGCTAGAATAATTTCATCTTATTACTCGATGATCTCAAACTCCACCCGCCGGT
>CAYTGJ010000259.1:1263-2658 GCA_964437245.1 uncultured Chitinophagaceae bacterium | reverse complement strand
TTCGGAGGGATTTCTCATCATATAGCCCTGAGTTCAAAAATAAGCCACGTTATTTCTGTATTCGGATCCCGTACTGATTTTCAAAATCCTTTTATTACGAATTATGAACACCGGATAGAGCAAACGCAGGGAGTCCGCACATACCTGGAATATACGGCAGGGGAAAAAGGAAATGTATACATACGATGGAATGCGGGAGGAGAGTGGCAGCAAACTCATTCGGGAATTCGTAATTATGGAAATGCGGGAGGTAAAAAGGATACCATAATGGCCTCTGATGAGATCAAAGCAACGCAGACGTATTTTTTTGCAAAATTTCTGGCCGATATTGGGAAGAAGTTCCTGGCAGAGTTTTCAGGAAGTTATAACCTGTTCGGATACCGCTACCGGACCCCTTTTCCTTTGATGGAAGATGCATTCCTGAACAGAAGCTTTACACCAGCCTTTATGCCCAGAGCTGCGGTTTCTTACAAACTATTTCCACTGCTGACCTGGAGGCTCTCTGTCAGCAGTGGTTATTCTTCTCCTACGCTTGCAGAAGTACGCTCGTCGGATAATGTAGTCAATACTTCCTTGCAGGCAGAGCGAAGTCAGAATTATGAAACAGGGTTCAGGTTCAGAGACCGGAAAGATGTTTTCAGTGTAGACTTGTCTGCGTTTTACTATACGTTGTACAACGCCATCGTAAGAAGGGTGGACGTGGCAGGAAACGAGTATTTTGTAAATGCCGGAAATACCCGGCAGCCTGGTTTGGAGGGACAGGTTGGTTGGAGATTGCTGAAACCCCGTGATTTCGGATTCGTCCGTTCTATAGAGATCAAAGGAAATATTTCCTTTCAGCCTTTTGCTTTTGGACAGTATGTAACCGGTCCGAACGATTATTCGGGACACCGGCTGACAGGGGTTCCCCGATTTACTTCCATGGAAACAATTTCGCTGAAATTCCCCGCTTTATGGGGACTTTATGTTTCTTATTATTACGCAGGAGCCATTCCTCTGAATGATGCCAATACCGTTTATACAAACGAATATCATTTGCTTCAGGCCAGGATAGAATGGAAAAGAAATATAGGAAAAGTGATCGTTGGATTTTTTGCCGGAGGAGACAATCTGTTGAATCAGAAGTATAGTCTGGGCAACGATCTGAACGCTGCAGGAGGACGTTATTATAATGCGGCGGCTCCTGTTAATTTTTATGCAGGATTAAAGGCGGTAATTTAACTTCCGGCCATTAGGAGCGGTCTTCCATGATCATTAGATAGGAAAGGATCGAAATAGATATGACAAGTTGTATCATCGGTATAATAGTTAAGTAATACATAAATTAAGCTGACGGTACATTCCTTTCTTAGGAATCTACAACTCGGAGATCAGCCGGAGAATTTCCTGTTTCGG
>CAYTGJ010000259.1:0-1253 GCA_964437245.1 uncultured Chitinophagaceae bacterium | reverse complement strand
TTTCGGTTTTCTCATCTGTGCCTGAAGTTTTCCTATGATCTCGTCTTGTTTGCCTTCTACCAGCAACAGATCATTATCCGTCAGTATTGCAAAACGTTGTTTTAGTTTCCCTTTGGTCTCGTTCAAATATCCTTGTAATGTATTTTTCATAGTTCTTATGGGTTAGAATTATTTTTCGCTAATGTCGTAAGACAAAGTTACGCATGACCGGGTGGAGATGCCTTATACAGCTTTACGAATAACTTACATTATTCACATTAATGCTGTTAAATAAGCTGGAAGGTATTCAGAATAAGCTGTTTTAGGGCACAAAATGAGCTTGTGCAAGAGAAAAATGAGAACATCGAAATGAGAAATATCTTCGAAAAATGAAATAAAAACCCGTAAGGTTTCTGAAAATCTTACAAGGGGAAAATCTCCTGTTCGGTGCGTAGGTATAGCTTACGGTAAAAGAGGGGAATAAGTAAGGTGGGAATTTGACCCATTTATTATTAGTAAAGAAGAATTTGAATAAAAATGGATTGAAGCTAGTAGGTTATTCGATAGTGTCGGACGTTTTCTCGCAGCTCTATTAGGGCAATGTCATGTGATTATGTAGTGAGCTTTTAACGGTTTTCTTTGGTATATATACATATAATTGACTAAGTTTGAGGATAAATCAATTCATTGGAATAATTTTAAATTGATTGCGTTTCCTTTGACCTTCACAGATGGGTAATGCACAATGTCAATTTTTTCCAATTGCTCAAAACTCAGCGTTGTTTGCATCAATACCACTACTTATGGTGTAACGGTATCGCAAATGATACCCGGCTATTCCTTTTGACTGCCTGCCGGTATGTATTTTATCGTTTAAATAAATATTTCGTTAGTGAAAATAAATAAAAAATTTCCCCTGCAAGTTGGAAGTCGCAGATCATGGTTCTGCTATTCCCTGATGTATTATATGCTGCTGCATGCCGGAGTAGTTACTACAATTGCGCAAACGCTGAATCCCGGCGATATCGCAGTGATAGGGATCAATACTTCGTACAATTTGTCTGTCGTTGCACCGATTGGCCCCGATGAAATTGCGATTGTTACGCTGGCGGCGATTCCAGCTGGTACAGTTATAAAAATTTCTGACCGTGGATGGAATGGGACCACTTTGCTTACCGGCAATACCGGAGACGGAGTCATGTCCTGGACAGTAACCTCTAACATACCGTACGGAACGGTGTTTAAAATTACCATTACAACTGGTACGATACCAT
>CAYTGJ010000258.1:0-2659 GCA_964437245.1 uncultured Chitinophagaceae bacterium | reverse complement strand
TGTGATAGGCATCTCCCTGGGTGATTTCAATGGAATAGGTCCGGAAGTGATCATGAAAACACTGACGGATAACAGAGTGTCTAAGCTGTGCGTCCCTGTGGTGTATGGAAATTATAAGATATTTGCCAAATATAAACGGTTGGTGGAAATAGAGGAAATTAGTTTTCATTCCATCAAAAACATTTCTGAATTGTTTCCCAAAAAGAATAACCTGATCACCTGTTGGGAAGAAGACTATGAGATCACACCCGGCAAAGTTACCCCGGAAGCAGGAAAATGTGCTTTTGCCTCTTTGCAGCGAGCTACAGAAGATATTCTTTCCGGCCATCTGGATGCCCTGGTAACAGCCCCGATCAATAAGAAGAATATACAGAATCCGGATTTCAATTTTGCAGGACATACGGAGTATCTTACGCAAAAGGCCAATATGCCGGAAAGCCTTATGCTGCTCGTATGCGAGGAGTTGAGAATAGGCGTGGTGACCGGGCATATCCCTCTTTCTGAAGTCAAAGCCAAACTCACCCGTGATAAGATCATTACCAAAATAAACATCCTTTATAAATCCCTTAAAAATGATTTTGGGATCAGCAAACCACGTATTGCAGTACTGGGCGTAAATCCTCATGCGGGAGAAGACGGACTGCTTGGAAACGAAGAAAAAGAACTGATCGCACCTATTGTGGAAGAACTGAAACAAAAAGGAATACTTGTCTTCGGGCCTTTCCCGGCCGACGGCTTTTTCGGGGTAAAACATTATCAGAAGTTTGACGGCATTCTGGGCATGTACCACGATCAGGGATTGATCCCGTTCAAGCTGATGGCATTTGATTCAGGGGTTAATTTTACGGCAGGACTCCCTTTCATCAGAACTTCCCCGGATCATGGCACTGCATACGACCTGGCCGGAAAAAACCTGGCGGATGAATCTTCTTTCCGGGCAGCTTTGTTCCAGGCGATCGATATGGTCAAGGCGAAAAGAACGGTAGAAGTATAAGAAGAGAAGAAGGTTGTTGATTCAGAATGGAAATCTATATTAACGGCACCGGTTGTATCTCACCTCAGAAAACGTTTGACGAAGCGGAGTTCTCTCTCCGTTCGTTGCAAACCACTGAGGCTGCCCGTTTAAACCGCATGGCTCCGGACTACCAGGCCTATATCAATCCTGCTCTGTTGAGACGGATGTCCGGCATGATCAAAATGGGAATCACAGCGGCTACCATTTGTCTCCGGAATGCAGATGTAAAAACACCCGGAGCGATTATTACCGGTACCGGATTAGGGTGCATCGAAGACACAGAAAAATTTACCTTTTCAATCCTGGGAAATAATGAACAATTATTGTCTCCTACCCCATTCATCCAGTCCACCCATAATACCGTAGGCGGTCAGATCGCTTTACTGCTGGGATGCCACGAATACAATTATACCTACGTACACCGGGGGAACTCATTTGAATCGTCGTTGCTGGACGCTATGATGATGATCGGCGAACAAACTGCCGATAATATTCTGGTGGGAGGAATTGATGAGCTCACGGACAATAGTTACAAAATCCTTCAGCAACTTGGAATATACTCCCGAGAGGAAACAGTGGGACCTGCCCTTTCTTCCGGCACCGCAGGTGGTGAAGGAGCTTCATTCTTTCTGTTGTCGAAAGAAAAAACAGACTGGTCGAAAGCCAAAGTTTCTTTTCTTAAAATGTATTCCGGGAAAAATGATCCTGAAACAGCTTTGGAGAAGATCCGCGCTGCCCTGGCAGAGGCCGGAAAAAAGCCGGAAGAGATCAGCCTGGTATTGACCGGAGAATCCGGGCATAAAAAATTTGATGCATTCTACAAGATATTGCGT
Organism: uncultured Chitinophagaceae bacterium; assembly: GCA_964437245.1. Taxonomy (GTDB): domain Bacteria; phylum Bacteroidota; class Bacteroidia; order Cytophagales; family Cytophagaceae; genus JANYCO01. The sequence continues at coordinate 811 of CAYTGJ010000258.1, read as the reverse complement.
AGCACAATTTTCAGTCTGCAGGAGCTACAAACCTTCAAGCAATATTGTGGTGAATATCCCACGGCTTCCGCTTTTGCCTGCTGGTTGGCGGTAAAAAAAATAAACGAGGAGAATTATCCTTCGGTACTGATCTGCAATGATTTTGGGGGAGCAGATCTTAGTCTTATCCTGATCGAAAAATGCTGACCTTTAAAACTACCAGGATTGTTTTTCTGATCATCTTTACCCTGGCGATCGCGGAGTTTCTGATCCTCAAATTCCCATGGTATTACCTGCTTCAGCTCCCGCTACTGTATTTTATGATCCTGGCATACGGATCTGCCTTTATACAAGCTGGTTTTTTTCTGAAATCAATTACCCGTGCCGATACCAATGAAAAAGTCATTGCTTTTACTTTTGACGATGGCCCGGATCCCGTGCAGACCCCGCAGATCCTGGAGCTTCTCAGGGCCCATGAAATCAACGCAACTTTTTTTGTGATCGGAAGCAAAATAAAAGGAGCTGAAGCTCTTTTACAGGAAATATAAAAACAAGGACATATCGTCGCCAACCATTCGTTTTCCCATTCTTATTTTTTTGATTTTTTTTCTACCCGTAAAGTGACCGATGATCTTCTTCAGGCCAATCGTATCATTCACGAAACAATTGGGGTCACTCCCACTTTATTCCGTCCTCCATACGGAGTAACGAATCCCAGTATTGCACAAGCCGTAAAAAAGCTATCGCTCATATCGGTCGGCTGGAACATACGTTCGCTGGACACTGTGATCCGTGATCCGGAGAAACTATACAAACGCGTGATCCGGCGGAT
>CAYTGJ010000257.1:0-2669 GCA_964437245.1 uncultured Chitinophagaceae bacterium | reverse complement strand
GGCTCAAAGGTCTTGACACTATCTGTGGGCGAGAAATACCAGGTATAATCCGAAGCGCCTGTGGATCCGTTCCCCAACAAGAGGGTCCAGGGGATTGCCCCGGCGAAAGCCGGCAGCACGATCCGGGCTTCTATCACCTCTCTTACCTGCACCTGTACCGTATCGCGGGTAATACATCCATGATCCCCGACAGATACGATATAATCAGTAGAAACAACCGGGGTCGCCACCGGATCATGCACGGAAGGATCAGACAACCCGCCGGCAGGCTCCCAGGTATACTGATACCGGCTATCGTATTCTGCTATCAGGGAAGCTGTACCGCCATGACAAATACTGGTATCTCCATCTGCTCTTACGTCTGGATATTCATAGACAGTGATATCCACTTCGGCAGAATCTTTATAACAACGATTGCTCCCTACTACTTTGTAAACTACCGAACTGGTCAACGTTGCTACAGGATTGGCCACCGTGGGGTCACTCAATCCTGCTGCAGGAGACCAATCGTAGGTTTCCGCACCGGACACCTGCAAGGGGAGTTCCTGTCCTTCGCATCCCACGACTTCGGTTGTTAGCTGCAGCTCCACCAGCGGCACGACCGAGACCGTTACCAGCCGCTGCACCGAACATAGTCCGGCGCTTACTGTCACCTGGTATACGATGGACTCCGAAATGATCGCCGTCGGGTCCGGACTCGCCGGATCCGACAATCCGGTATGCGGAGACCATGCATAGGTATAGGCAAGGGCATCGTCATCAGGAACAGCTCTGAGTGGGAATGCTTCGTCCCGGCAAACCAATGTATCAGGAGTGGTTGCCAGAGAAAAATCAGGATCGGTCATGATCCGGACCGAATCAACCCAATAGCAACCTCCGTTATACGCCCGCACTTTGTACCAACCTTCTTCTGTTACCTGATAATATTTATTCCCGAAAGCGATGTCTACTCCATCCTTTGTCCAGGTGTAATCAGGCAGGTCATAGACTCCTGCTTTCAAAAGCAAGGGCAAATCTGCCGCACACACCCTAAGAGAATCCGGTGCTTTTTCAGTCCCGTCTCCTATGATAATCGCTTCTGAGCCTGACAGGCTGCCGGATTCAATAAAGACGCCGGAATCATACAAGTCATCGGCTACGTCAGCGATCGCTAATTTTAAATGATACACCTGGCAAGGCATCACCTCTACCCTTGCCTGAAGCTTGGTGGTATATCCATTGAACTGCATAAAATTACCAAAGGTATTGTCGCGGTAATAAGCCGGATTGGACCATGGATTTACCGTATTAATGGTGACCGGCGTAGAGGTGCCCGGGACCAGTGCTACGTTCCGCACCCCTGTGATCCCCGGTCCGCTGATCAGGAAGGCAAATACATCGTTGTATTGAAACCCCACAAAGTCCGTGTATTCATCCGACGCAAATATATAATTAAAGCTGATCTCGGTGGAAGTAGTGATGAGATCAAATTCGATCACACAGGCATCTTCCGTGATATCTCCCACCAGGGCACTCAGATCCGGATCGCCCGGCAATCCTTCCATACCGGAAATAGGATTGAGGATATCGTTCGGGCCTTCTCCGTTATAAATATTTCCGGTGGCCATAATTAATCCCGACCCGATCCCCAACTGGCCCGAAGGTTCAGCGAAAGTTCCGTACAGCACAGAGCCCGGAGCCTGGTTGGAAGTAATATTGCTTACCTGCACTCCCGTCCCTACCAATGACTGTACAATATCCTCCAGCCTGTTGGAAACAGGGTCGGAGGGTTGTACCGACAGTTGTCCGTAGGCAAGAGAAGTATACAAAAATGCTATTACACTAATGATCTTTTTCAGTATATCCAAGGCTATTGCTTTTCCCGGAGGATTACAGTATTTCCGGAAGTTAAAAATAGCTGTTTTTTAGTTGTTTTTAACGGCTCTCTTTAAATATTTAGCATGGCCTCCTTACTACGATACGAGATGCCAGGTATACAAATTCAGGAATCGCTATGGAGTATTGGGGGTTCTTCATAAAAACAGGTCTGTTCCGGATAAAATGGCAATAATCTTTCATGATCTGGAATCCGGGATCTTATATCTTGAAAATTTGAATCCGGGAAATCCTAATTAAACCTGAGGTTTCTGACAGAACAGAATAAAAATTTCTAAGTCAAACGACTGTTTCACCTGGAAAAAAGCCCGGCTTACTAAGTCTGTATTGTGGTCCGTGCTCCTTCTCCCTAGCTTTCGCATATGAATAAGAAGAAAATACTTTCCGCTCTCTCCCTTGCGTCTGTATGGACCCCGATTATCTTTTTCTCGGTCATTCTGGCGTACAATTCACTGCTTTATTTCAGTTTTGATCCGGACTATGGTATTCTACCTGAGAAAACAGAAGCGATGAAAGCACCTCTCTGGACCATCACCTTTTATGTGCATGTACTTTCTGGAATATTCTGCCTGCTGCTCCCTTTTGCTTCTTTCCTGGGGAAATATGTGGGCATAGGATACAAAGGGCATGCAATTACGGGGTTCTTGTACGTACTTATTTCCCTGGTCCTGGTCTCTCCTACCGGGATGTACCTGGCCTTATATGCCAAGGGCGGAATAGTGGCCCAGACAGGATTTCTTGTGCAGGGAATTTTACTAAGCTTGTTCACTTATCAGGGGTATCGCCTGATAAAG
>CAYTGJ010000256.1:0-2681 GCA_964437245.1 uncultured Chitinophagaceae bacterium | reverse complement strand
GGCAAAGGTCAAGCAGGCGATCAATGGGTACAAGAAAGCAAAGGAGATCATGCAAAATCAGGTATCCATAGTGGATGAATACAAAAGGGCTTTCGGATTATTTAAAGGAGATAAAAATTTTACGTCTGCTGAAATTGAATACATGGTGCAGGTATATACCGGCATCGTGGATGAAAGCCTGAAAAACCTGGATCAATTGTTTTTAGTGATTAATACACTCAGCACGGAAATGACGGATGGAAAGCGCATTGAAATTATCAGTACTGTTGCCGCTCATATTGATGAGAACTTGAACGACCTGCGGGATTTTAATAGCCAGAATGTGAGACTAAGTTTACAGAGAGCAAGAGATGAAAAGGAAGTGAAGGCGGTAAAAATTTATTATGGGTTAGAGTGACATTAAAATTTAGTGAGCATGAAAACAGTGATGATAGCAGGATTATTATTGATGTCTGTTAGCGGATATTCGCAAGGCAGCCAGATCAAATTATACATTCAGCAGATAGCGGCAAATAAAGTCTATATCGAGTATCTGCAAAAGGGATACAGTATCGCAAAGAAAGGATTAACCACGATTGGCAATATTAAGAACGGACATTGGAGTTTGGATAAGGATTTCTTCGCCGGTCTGGAAAATGTCAATCCTAAAGTTCGCAACTATACGAAGGTGGCGGATATTGTCGCACTCAATATACAGATCGTAAAACGGTATAAAAAAGCATTGAACCAAGCCAGGGCAAGCGACCGGTTTACCGGCAGTGAACTGGATTATTTCGGAAAAGTGTTTGCAGGTTTAATGGATGATTGTACGGTGGTTGTGGATGAACTTATCGTGCTGTTAAAAGCATCGGAACTGAAAATGAGTGATGATGAACGTATCAGACGGATTGATAAACTATACACTAACATGCAGGACAATTATGTTTTTGTACAGGATTTTTCCGGGAAGATGGAGGTCATGATCCTGCAACGGGATAAGGAATTGAAAGATGCTGCTGTTATGAAGGGGTTATATGGTTTTTGATAGAGATCATAATTAGTGAAGACCAGAAAACGTGGAGTATGAAAAAGATATGGATCGTATCGGCATTGATTGCTGTAGTAGCTGTTATTAATACTACTCCTGCAAAAGCGCAAGCCAAAGAAATAGCGCAACTGGCTTTGAATATTGAGAAGCTGGCACAGTTCAAACAAATATTATCCGACCTGAAAAAAGGATATGAAATACTATCCGGTGGGTACAATACCATTAAGAATATTTCGGAAGGCAACTTTAAGTTGCATAAAGTATTCCTGGATGGACTGCTTGAAGTAAACCCGGCAATTAAAAAATACAGACGGGTAGCAGATATTGTAGACTACCAGGTTCGGATCGTGAAGGAATGCAAAACAGCTTTCAACAGGTTTAAAGAAAACGATTGGTTTAACCCTGAAGAAATCAACTATATCAGTAAGGTCTATAATAACCTTTTCAATCTTTCGCTTAAAAATCTGGATGATTTGTTTACCGTCATTACCGTCAGCGATCTGCGCATGAGCGATGATGAACGTCTTGCAGCTATCGATAAAATCTACCTCGACATGCAGGATAAGTTGCAATTCCTCCGATCTTTCAACAGCAGCACTTCGGTACTGGCGTTACAAAGAGCCAAAGAGAAACAGGATCTGGATAGGGTGAAATCCCTTTATTAGTCAAGTGATAAAATGTGTGTATGAAATGAGCCGAAATACATTCGGCGAATTCCATCTGACCAAAAATCGTTCGCCAAAGGCGGACAATAAACAATGAACAGATGAACCGTGTAGTAAGAAAAGTTATCAGCTTGATAACACTATGTGTTTTGCCTTTGTCACTACTGGCACAAAATGGAATGGCATGTGATATTAAAAGCCTGCATGACGTGCTGGAACAGCTTTATGCTGAAATGATCCCCATGTGCAGCCAACTCATTGGTGTAGGAAGAGGCATCGCAGGTTTTGCCGCCATGTGGTATATCGCTTACCGGGTATGGGGACATTTAGCTAGAGCGGAAGCTATCGACTTTTATCCCCTGTTTCGTCCTTTCGTACTCGGCTTTGCTATTTTGATATTTCCTTCTGTAATCGGTATGATTAACGGAGTCATGCAGCCCACTGTAACTGGTACTGCCAAAATGGTCACCAATACCGATGCCGCCATAGCGGCTTTGCTGGAAGCAAAAGAAAAAGCCATTAAACAAACCGACAAATGGAAAATGTATGTCGGAGAAACCGGCAGCGGTGATAGAGATAAATGGTATAAGTACACACATCCCGGCGAAGATCCGGATGACGAGGGTTGGTTTGAAGGTGTTGGCAATGATATCAAATTTGCCATGTCTAAATTTTCCTACAATCTCCGCAATACCATCAAAGAATGGATGAGTGAAGTATTACAGGTACTCTTTGCGGCTGCTTCGCTTTGCATCAATACCATCCGAACCTTCAATTTAATTATCCTGGCGATACTCGGGCCACTTGTTTTCGGATTAAGTGTCTTTGATGGTTTTCAGCATACACTCAAACACTGGCTGGCTCGCTATATCAATGTATTCCTTTGGTTGCCCGTGGCAAATATCTTCGGAGCCGTCATTGGTAAGATACAGGAGAATATGCTCAAAATAGATCTGCAGCAGATTGGTGATACTGGTGATATTTTCTTC
>CAYTGJ010000255.1:0-2700 GCA_964437245.1 uncultured Chitinophagaceae bacterium | reverse complement strand
TCAAATGAAAGCGAGTGCAGTAAGCACCATTACTAAATCGTTACCGATAGCACTTCCGGTTCTTGTAAACTCTTCTTTATTAGTCACTTTGGACTATATTAATCTTTTATTTGAAAAAAACGCACAGCATTTCCTGTGCGTTTTTTTACTATTACCTGCTGGTCAAAAGTCTGTGTCTTATGTGGTAAGGTTCTGATTGGCTCATAAATTCAGGGCAATCATTCTGTTTCTCTCTTTTGTATCTTCTACTTGTCTTCTTGGTAAGTCCGCCCGGAGGGCTGTATTATAGTGGGTACAAGCGAAACGCTTGCACCAGCAAAGGCAAATTTTAAATCGCAGTTAGAAGATCAGGAATATTCTGGCTTTATTTCTTTTCTCCAAACACGAAATTCCCAAACGAAATTCCGATCCTGGCTACGTATAAACTTTCCTGGAAATACACATTATAAGGATCACTTCCATAATATCCAACCCGCATAAATACTGCAAAATCGCTGGTGGTCCCAAGTCTTTCGTACCAGGTAAAATCAATATTCATCCGCTTGCCCACCGCCCACAGGGGCGCTTCCTGATAGACCGGTACATACCTGGATACGTTGTATCTCCCATCCAGAATATAACTGAAATTGACGACCAGCCTTCTTATCTCCCGGCTGTGATATTCTTTTTCCAGCGGGATCCATCGTTCTCTTGACCTGGAATATACAACCGGACGAGCCACAGGATTTACAATATGCCCTAACTGGATGTTCAATCTTTTTCTGCCGTAAAGATGGTACCTCATATATTTTTCCGTGGTAAAACTCCGGGGATGATATTCATAGGCAAGCTTCCAATACGTAAGTGCATTCCTGGAATCAAACTGCATACGACGTAAAAATCCGTTTTTTGTTTTCAGCGCTTCTGGCGGTATTTTTCGATTGTAGCTCTTTAACCCTCCCATCATGAATTCGAAGATGGCAAGTTCTGAAAAATTACCGTTATAGGTATTGACAAGGCTATCCATCTTATCAATATCGATCTTAAATTCATAGGCATCCTGTCCATTGGAAGAATGGGCCAGGGTGGCTCCGAAATAAAGTTTATGACGTACAGTATCATTCCAGAGACGGGCATGACTGAAGTAGTAATTAAACCGGGACGTAAAACCGGGAGTCCTGACCGGCATGGAATGATCACCGTGAGTAGAATCGTTCTGAAAAATCCGGATCGTAATAGAAGGTACGATCTGAAAACTATGGACATAATTTTTGATGTACCAGCGTTTCCCTCCGATCCCTACCACCGGCTGAATCGTTGTATTCAGGATAAAATCTTTTTTCTGTCTTGCCGGATCCCGGTTAAATGTTTTATCCGTTCCGAAAAAAGAAGCAATGCTGGGATCTCCGATCTTATTAAGCGTCTGTGTAAATCCCTGTGCCCAGGCCTGTTTTTGCCTAATACTGATGATCTCCTCCTCAGGATCGTCTTCCGGCTCATGCAAATAACTTATTCCTCCCTCCTGACCAAATACATGGCAACAGGATGCTATTATCAGCATCGCCCATAAAATATTCTTCATTCTGTTCTTAACAGGGTTGATTAGATCGAAAATACAAGGGTATATTCCGTTTCGTTATAAAATGTAAACGGGATTAGTACGTTCTCCGATATACGTATTTTCACTATCGTGGTTACAGAAGTATTTCCGGCTGTTTCTGCCTCTTACACTCAACCGTGTGGCAGCACGCCCTGAAACTTCTCTTCTCACAAAGTTTGTTCCATATACTCTTCGATCCCCGGGCAGGAATGGGTGACGTAAAAATCAGTATGTCCATAGCGTACGTAATATTCCTGCCAGCCTTCGATGGGTAATTTTCCGGAATGTGTACTCTGGTAAACCTTATCAAAAGCTCTCATTTTCCAATAATGAATAGCAGCAGACAGCTCCGGGTCGGTAGACAATACCCGGGCTTTTTCAAAATAACCGAAAGCAGGAGAAGCCTGATAGTAAAAAGAATACAAGGCTTCCGGTCTTTTGGCTTTTATATCCCTGACAGACCTGGGAGCATATCCCGTAGAATAATAAGCGGTAGTAAAACAATATTCTCCTTTATTACTCAGTTCAAAAAAAGCATTGGCGATCGCCAGATACTCCGATGCTTTCTGATTTCGCCCGGTTATGGTCTCTACTCCCTTGATCCGCTGGTTCAGACTGCTTAATGCTTCTTTCACACTCAGCGTCCTGTATCCCTCCTGCTCCTTGAAAAAAACAGTTGTTTCGATCAGGAAATTATATTTTCTGAAATAATACCAGTCCGGAAGTTTGTCCAGATAGGCCAGTGCACTGTCCAGGTTGCTTTCTCTCAGATACACTCTTGCCCGGGAATCACGAATGGAAAGAAGATCAGTTCCCATCGTCAGCAAGGCTTCCAGAGAAGAGTTATTTTCTTTCAGAAGAAGCTTTTCCAGGGCTGCATACTCTGCATGCGTCGCATTTAATTCGTACCAGGTATGATCGGAGAAATAATTTGAGGTAACCATACTCATATTGCTCCTAAGTAAACACAAGCCTGCCAGGGTTACCTGGTTCTTCTTCATCAGCGAAGCATGAAGTTTTAGTAAAACAGAACTGATACACCGGTTCACATTTTCGGCATTTGCTCCGGCCTCATATATTTTCGTGATATGTGCCGCAATCCTGTTCTGGTTCTGCTCCTC
>CAYTGJ010000254.1:0-2816 GCA_964437245.1 uncultured Chitinophagaceae bacterium | reverse complement strand
AAAATAACTTTACCGTTTAATATAAAGTTGACGGATATAATGTCTTCACAAACGATGGGGAATCACAACAATCACATAGGAAGCTTCGGTTTGTGTCCCCACAAACCGTTTGTCAATAGAACAACCAACGTCCGGCAATAGAGTCTTATTTTTTTTGCATTCTGCATCTGGCATCTTGACTAAATTAAGCAGGAATAAAATTTCATTAGTATTTTTACATTCTGTATAACCTGTTTCGAAACGGCGTTTCAAAAAGCTATTCCATCAGCTTTTCCAGGTAATGATATTGAATGTGAAACTCATTTTTTAAAGAATCGATTTTGTTCTGAATGGCTGCTTCGTCCGTAGAATGTGAAGTTTTGGTTCCTGCCAGCATGATGTTTTTCCGGGTGTGTTCGTTGGATACAAATTCAAAGACCTTGGTCTGGTACTGATGTTTTTCCAGGATGAGTGCCCGGATGGTATCTGTCACCATTTCGAACTGACGTTCTTTGAAGATCCCGTACTTGAGCAAAGGACTTTCCTGTTCGATTCCTTTTACCTGCTGTCGGACTTGTTTGTGGCAGCAGGGAGCGCAAATAATCAGTGATGCCTGAGAGGAAATTCCTTTGAAGAGGGCATCGTCGGTAGCAGTGTCACAGGCATGAAGAGCGATGAGTACATCGATCTTTTTCTCATGGTATTCTTCAATGGGTTTGCACAGGAAAGACAAATCCCGGAAGCCGCATTGAGCGGCCGTAGTGTTGCAATATTCTACCAGCTCCGGTCGTAGTTCGATCCCCGTCACGGTGATGTCCAGGTTCAGTTTGTTCTTTAAAAAATTGTATAAGGCAAAAGTAAGGTAACCTTTTCCCGAGCCCATGTCCACCACATGGATCTGTCCGGAAAACGAAACTGGTTGAATAAGGTCTTCGATGATTTCAAGGTATTTATTGATCTGGCGGAATTTATCTGCCATTTTAGGAATTAATTTCCCTTCTGTATCGTAGATGCCTAAAAGAGTGAGGTATTGATCGTCTTGTGAAGTACGTTTTATTTTTTGCCGGTCGTGTTGTAACGGTTCCTGTTCTGTAAAACTGGCTTTTTGTTTGCGTAGCGTCAAGGTTCCTTTTTTGGAAAATTGAAGTATGAAATCCTGGGTCGTTGTAAAAAGAGAGGCGATCAGAAACTCATGGAGAAATAGCTTTTCAAGTTCCTGCCATCCTTCCTCAGGCGTAAAGTTTTTGACTTCGTCCCTGGTCTGATAGCGATAGGTAAAAGAAAGTTGAGGAATGTCTTTGAGTAGCACCAGGCGAACATAGCAATTGTTCAAGGGAGCATTTTTGGATCGGGGTTTACTGAGCGTGATTTTTACAAATTCTCCTGATTTAATAGCAGCTTCTGTGAGTTGAAGCCATTCGTGAAGCTCTTTCATGATACAAAGTTATTAAATAATGTTTAAACGTGTATCATGGAGATACCTTATAGCACATATAAAGATTTTGATAACAACTAGGAAGAATACAGGGGGCCTGTTTGAAGCATATAAAAAAAGAACCAGTATTTATACGTATTTTTTTTCGTATGTACAGAAACGCTCGATTACGTAATCTTTGAAAAAGCAGAGGCGTTATATGCCCGTTTCCCTCATGGATGGTTATTTTTTAAAACTATGAAAATGTATAATGATCATAAAAACCAAGACGTTGGCGGGTGCATTGAGCGGAGGATGATCGTTTACAGGATAGGTGGATAATAGCGCCATATGAATGAAAATGAGCAGTAGGTATTTTTTTTAAAGCATCATTTTCATCGATAACGTTCTATAAGTATACTTCGTTAACAGCGCTATAACGACCATATCTATAAACCGAACAATATGAATAAGAACTTTATTTTTTTTAGCTTTTTATTGCTGCTGTTAATCACAAATAAAAAAAGTTTTGCCTACGGCAATGGAAGTGATGGAGCCTTCACGGTATTGGTGGGGACTATAACGATCAATAATATTGTCTCAGCGGTTTCCGGTTCGAATACAGCGGGCACTACGGTGAATGTATTGTCTACAGCCGGTTTTTCAGCCGGGGATATGGTACTAGTCATGCAGATGTTGGGTACGAACGAAGGACGTTATGACGAATTACGTATCGCTTCCATGTCGGCTACCTCTATCACGTTTACAACGGCTACTTCTGTCACCTATTCAAGCGTGGGGGCAAACAGAGCGCAAGTGATCCGCATTCCCCAATATACCACCCTTACCGCCAATCCGGGTACTACTCTGACAGCTCCTCCGTGGAACGGAGCAACAGGAGGAGTATTGATTTATTATGCCAGTGGTGTCGTGTCCATTCAGGGTACCGTAACCATGACAGGCCGAGGATTTGCGGGAGGAACCGGTGGTACAGGCAGTGCCGCAGGGTCCGGTGGAGCTAATGGAAGTGGTGGCACTTCTTCCGGAGCGGACGGAGGAGACGCTTCTCCTGGAACAGCAGGTTCCGGAGGTATTGGAAATGCAGGAGATGGAGGCTCCGGAGGTCTTGGAAATACAGGAGCGATTAACGGGGGAAATCCCGGGAATGGTATTGGAAGCGGTTCTCCCGGAGTAGCAGGAGCGAATATGTCAAGTGGCACCTCTTCATTGGTCATGGGCGGTGGCGGCGGCGGTGGTCAGGGAGGTCAGGGAGGCCAGCATGGCGGTAGTGGTGGTGGTGGTGGTGCTTCATCAGTGGTGTTTCTGGGATCCGGATTGGGTAGCAGTGGTGCCAATGGTGGGACAGGAACGGCTTCGGCAGGGATAGGAGGAACAGGAGGGACCGGAGGCGGAATTATGATCA
>CAYTGJ010000253.1:1401-2846 GCA_964437245.1 uncultured Chitinophagaceae bacterium | reverse complement strand
ATTGCTTCCGGGACTTGCACATATCGTGCTGCCTGTTAATGACAATGCCGTTGGATTCGCTGTGGTTGATACATTCACCGTGCCGCTTGTCGCTGTACAGCTTGATGCGTTGGTGGCAATTACATAATAACCGTTGCCTGCCGCCAAGCCTGTCCATGTCAAACCGGAACCCGTGCCCGGTTTAGCTGCCTGAACCGTGGCATTGCTTGAATTATACAACTGATAGTTTACTCCACTCACAGAAGTGGTTGAGGTTATCGTGCCATTGCTTCCGGGACTTGCACATATCGTGCTGCCTGTTAATGACAATGCCGTTGGAGTGGCACTAACGACTACTGCTGTTGATGCAACACTTACGCACTGACCCGATGCCTGTGCCGTTGCCGTTACATTGTGTCCTGCTGTTAATGCTGATACACTGCGTGTCCATACGCCTAAACCGTTGGAGGTTACTGATGCCTGTGCCACTCCGTTAACCGTTACGATTACTGATGCGCTTGCCGCGCTTGTGCCGCTGATGCTCGTTGCGCCTGCACATAATGGTCCTGTGATTACAGGAGCGGCTGTTACCAATTGTACGGTTACCGCCTGTGTTCTTGTTCCGGCAGAGCAACCCAGCGGGTTTGTTATACTAACTGTGTAAGTTTGTGATGAACCGGGACCTGCCGTTACCACTTTGCCTGATGTTGTGTTTAATCCGGTGGCGGGCGACCACGTATAACTGCCTGCAGGAGCGAGCATTGGAGCGGTTGAAGGAACAACACGAGTAGGTACAGGTGTGTTCGTAATCACTCCTGTATTGCTATATCCCGAAGCGTCAAGCATATTATTTCCGGAGGCTTCATCAAAACGCCAATAACCTGCCAGACCTGCCGTGCCGGCTTGGATTGGGGTACTCATGTTTGCAGAAATCTGAGCTTGTGTTCTTGCCACATTCCATACGCGCACCTCATCAATTTCTCCGTTAAAGCCACCTGCATAACCTGTGCCGATTTTTACGGGATTATCTCCCACTCCGGCAACAGGGAAGGATGCAGCGACAGTTCCCGATGCTACTCCATTTATGTACCAACGCAATTGATTTGCCGATAAATCGCGCACTATTGCGATATGCGCCCACTGCCCCGCTGTTAAAGCTGTTGTTGGAGAAAATCCTTGATAGTTTGTTCCGCTAGCCCCTCCATTCGTTCCAAGATTACCATAAAAGTAGGTCAAATAACCTGTGGGTTCGAGCGTTAAAGTTCCTTCTCCGGCATACGCTTTTTCATAAGGGTTCTGGCGACCGGACAAAGCAGCCGGTTTAAGCCACATTTCGATGGTTTGGTTGCCTGAAATTTTCATTGCAGGCACATTCCCCACATTCACATATCCTCCTGAATTTGCAGTGCCGGGCGTACCCGTAAATTTCAGCGCATTACCTGCCAAATTAACATCGGATGCGGTTA
>CAYTGJ010000253.1:0-1391 GCA_964437245.1 uncultured Chitinophagaceae bacterium | reverse complement strand
GTTTCCGCTGCAGAACGTAGTAGGTCCGCCCGCAGAAATCGTAGGGTCGGCTACTTTAGGGTTGATGATTACCGTAGCTTCTTTGCAGGTGGTTGTTTGGGCGCATGTACCACCTTCTGCCCGAACAAAAGATTGTGTTGTTGCAGCCGGATTGACTGTAACAGAATTTCCTGTTCCTGCTGCCGTTCCTCCGCACGAGCCGGAATACCATTTCCATGATGCGCCTGCGCTAAGCCCGTCTCTGCCGCCTGCATCAAAACCCCGTAAAAGCTGTTGGATGGTAGGCTCTGAACCATCTACAACATCCACGCGCGGGTAAGCAAATTCTTGTCGGGTTGTTCCGTTTACATCGTTAACATAGAAGAGATACGCCCTGTGTGCTGCTGTAGTGGTGGTTGAATGCCATTGAAAGTCAACTCCTGCCGTATTCTGAACTCCCTGTAATGTCCAACGTCCATGATCCGGATGGTTTGTCGTTCCCGTATTGTTATGAGGGAAGACAAAGCCCACAATCAGTACCCATTCATTAGGCTGATATGTCCATGAACCACTCCAAAAATAAGGGTTGGTATTAAGTGCTCCTCCTCCAAGCGGAAGTACACCGTTTGATGAGCCATAAGCATAAGTTCCAAGATAAGTGCTTCCTGTTCCGATAACAGAGCGTTTCACCCATACAGAAAAGCGATACAGTTTGGTATTATCAACAGGAAACTGCGAGGTATTCCAACCACCGTCTCCATTACTATTATTAGGAGTAGGAGACCCCGTCAATATTCCATCAGTTTTCCCCTGCCATAATACAGCAGCATTGCCCCATGGGTCAGTGCCGTTAATTCTTTCATTTTCGGCAGTGCTTCCGTTTTGAGTGTATCCGGTTGTGCCGCCCGTGCCGACTGCCCAACCGGAGTGGTCAATTAACCCGCCTTTTCCTACTTTGTCGTTTACTTTGAGCGTAACCGTGCCGCTGCCGCAATTACCGACAGGCGAAACGGTGGTTTCTAAAGGAGGGAAAGAAAAAGCATTGACATCGACCGTTCTTGTTACCATTGCCGAAGGTCCGCCACAGCCGTTTGCCGTTACCCGGATGTCCACCCTGCCCGCAAAGCCGTTTGCCCAAGTCATTACACCTGTGGTGGGGTTGATGCTGCCTGCCGTGCCATTGCTCAGACTCCAGTTGAACCCTGTGTTGTTTGTTGCAGTGGTTGCGTAAGTTGTGGTGGTAGTTCCGTTGGTTAACTGACAGGTGGGTTGGCTTCCCGCTGAAATTGTAATTGCCGTTGGTGTGCCTACGTTAGGGGTTACTGTTTTCGTGGTAGTAACCGATAGTCCGCATCCGTAATTGTATGTTATGGTATAAGTACCCGATGCGTTTGTAGAAGTAATTGCCCCTG
>CAYTGJ010000252.1:0-2910 GCA_964437245.1 uncultured Chitinophagaceae bacterium | reverse complement strand
TGTAGCTATATGGTTCTTCATCGCTACGTGGATAACCGTTGCGATGCTGCACATCGTCAATTCAATGGCGATTCCCGTGAATTTTTTGAAAAGCTATTCTATGTATGCAGGCGTGCAGGATGCTTTGGTGCAATGGTGGTACGGACACAATGCCGTAGCGTTTTTCCTCACTACGCCTTATCTCGGTTTGATGTATTATTTTCTGCCGAAAGCCGCTAACCGTCCGGTGTATTCCTACCGCCTTTCCATCATTCACTTTTGGGCTTTGATATTCCTTTATATCTGGGCAGGTCCTCACCATTTGCTATACACTGCTTTGCCCGACTGGGCGCAAAGTCTGGGCACGGTGTTTTCCGTTATGTTGCTTGCGCCAAGCTGGGGCGGCATGATAAACGGATTGCTTACCCTGCGCGGTGCATGGGACAAAGTACGCGATGATGTGGTGTTGAAATTTTATGTGGTGGCGGTTACTGCTTACGGCATGGCAACCTTTGAAGGTCCTATGCTTTCCATTAAGAGCGTAAATGCCATTTCGCACTACACCGACTGGACGATTGCACACGTTCACGTTGGCGCATTGGGCTGGAACGGCTTCCTCACTTTCGGTATTCTTTTCTGGCTGATTCCGCGATTGTTTCAAACAGAATTGTATTCGCGCAGGCTGGCAAACATTCACTTTTGGTTGGGAACGCTCGGCATCCTGTTTTATGTAGTGCCGCTCTATTGGGCAAGTTTTGCGCAATGGTCTATGCTGAAACAATTTACGCCCGAAGGTATTCTTAAATATCCGAACTTTATCGAAACGGTGAATACCATCCTGCCGATGTATTACCTGCGCGCTTTTGGCGGAACGCTGTATTTGGTTGGCGCGTGTTTTGGCGTGTGGAATCTGATTAAAACGGCACGTCAAGGCAAGTTTCTTGCCAACGAAGCTGCCGAAGCTCCCGCGCTTGCCAAAAACTACGAAACGCACAGCAGCGAACACTGGCATCGTTGGATTGAACGCAGACCAATTCAGTTGTTGTTGTGGTCGTTTGTTGTTGTGGGCATTGGAGGTTTAATAGAATTTATGCCTACATTCCTGATTCAGTCTAACATTCCAACTATTGCAAGCGTGAAGCCATACACACCGCTCGAATTGCAGGGGCGCGATTTGTACATCCGCGAAGGTTGCTATGTGTGTCATTCGCAAATGATTCGCCCTTTCCGTGAAGAAGTTGCGCGATATGGCGATTACTCAAAAGCGGGCGAGTTTGTGTATGACCATCCTTTCCAGTGGGGTTCAAAACGCACGGGACCCGATATAGCCCGCGAAGGCGGAAAATATCCTGACAGTTGGCATTACAATCACATGGACGACCCGCGCACCATGAGTCCGGGTTCTATCATGCCGCCATATCCTTTCCTATTGGAAAATGAATTGAATACCAACACTACCGAAGCTAAGATTCGCGCCATGCAGATACTTGGCGTGCCTTATCCGAAAGGCTACGAAAAAATCGCCAATGCAGATTTGGAAAAACAATCGAAGCAGATTCAGGCAAGCCTGAAAAAAGACGGTATTGAAACAAGCGAAAAGAAAGAAATCATCGCCATGATTGCTTACCTGCAACGTTTGGGAACAGATTTAAAACCTGATGCCACAGCAACAAAATAAGGAACAAAATCAATCAATATTTAAAACGAAAAGTATGTTCAGCTTCATCAAAAAATACGCAACCACCATCACGGGAATTGACATTTATCCAAGTATATCACTGCTGATTTTTGTAACGCTCTTTGTTGCCATGTTTTTGTTTGTAATCAAGGCAAATAAGAAATACATACAAGAGTTGGAGAACATTCCTTTCCGTGATTAAATGAAAAACCCTTCGACTTCGCTCAGGGTGACAGCCCGCGCGATTGTCAGGCTGAGCGAAGCCGAAGCCTCTTGTGAAGTCGAGGACAATTAGACAAACCAAAAAGTAAATATTATGAACAGCATTTTTAGAAATATAAGTTTAAAAAAAACAGCATTTGCACTTGCTGCGCTGATAGTTTGCAATGCAGGATTTGCGCAGGAAACAGCACCGGCAGTAAACACCAATTCAGAAAGCAACGTGATGATGTATCTGTTAGTCGGCACTGCGGCAGTGCTGCTTTTGGGCATTATGCTTTTGGGCAATGTAATGGTGAAATTAGCCAAACTGATGGTTGAAAAAGAAAAAGGAAAATCATTGTTAATGATTGCTTTATTCATCAGCGGCTCTGTGTTTTCGCAGGAACCCGCAGCGGCTGCAAATGCCAGCCCCGTTGTTTTCAATTGGGATATGATAGCGGGTGTGGCAGTGTTGTCGTTAGAGTTAGTAACCATCATGTTTATGCTTTACCTCATCAACAAAATGGCGGCATCGCTTTCCGATAAAAAACAAGAGGAAGAAAAACCCGCTTTTCATCTCCCTAAATTGTTCGACAGCCTCAATGCTTCTGTTGCGGTTGAAAAAGAAGCCGACATTATGCTCCACCACGATTATGACGGAATAAGAGAGTTGGATAACGACCTGCCGCCCTGGTGGAAATATGGTTTTTACCTTACCATAATCTGGTCTTTCGGCTACCTGTATTACTACCACGTTTATGGCGCACCGCTGAGCGAAGAAGAATACAACACCGAAGTGCAGGAAGCTAAAGCCGAGATAGAAGAATACATGAAAAAGAGCGCGAACAATGTGGACGAAAGCAATGTGCAACTTGCTGATGCTTCGGGCATAAAAGACGGCTTGGAGGTTTACAAAAACAACTGCGCTGCCTGTCATGGAAATAGCGGAGAAGGTGGTGTTGGACCAAACATGACCGATGCTTACTGGATTCATGGCGGAGATATTGCAAGTGTGTTTAAGTCAATTAAATACGGTTGGCCCGCAAAAGGAA
>CAYTGJ010000251.1:0-2950 GCA_964437245.1 uncultured Chitinophagaceae bacterium | reverse complement strand
CACAATGCAAGTACCATTCATGAAATATGGCCGAATCTTCATGTGTTCGTACACGGAGGAGTTTCTTTTGAACCGTATAAGAAGGGGTTTGAAAAAATGCTGGGCCGGCCGATTACCTATATTGAAACTTATCTCGCTTCGGAAGGGTTTATCGCTTTGCAGACCCGGCCGGATCAGGCAGGGATGAAACTCGTGCTGAACAATGGTATTTTCCTGGAGTTTATCCCTTTTACAGAAGAAAATTTTAACTCCGACGGAGATGTGGTGATCAATCCAAAGACATTCATGCTTCATCAGGTCGAAGAAGGAATAGATTACGCTTTGCTGCTAACTACTAATGCCGGAACATGGCGCTACCTGATTGGCGATGTGGTGAGGTTTACCGACAAGAAAGAAAGTAAGATCATCATCACAGGAAGGACCAAGCACTATCTGAGTCTGTGTGGAGAGCATCTCTCTGTAGAAAACATGAATAAGGCGGTCAGTCTTGTGTCACAGGAATTCAATATTGACATCCGTGAATTTACGGTGGTGGGAATCCCTTATGAGACGATGTTTGCGCATAAGTGGTTTATTGGTACCGACGATCCCGTAGATTCGTTTTTGCTGAAACAACGGCTGGATGAACGGTTGAAGGAACTGAACGATGATTATAGAACAGAAAGGATTGCAGCATTGAAAGAAGTCTTTGTGGAAGTATTGCCCTTGACTGCTTTTTATGATTTTATGAAATCCAAAGGGAAAATAGGCGGGCAAAGTAAATTCCCCAGAGTGATCAAGAAAGCAATGTGCGAAGAATGGGAGAATTTCCTTCAGGCAAACTCTTTTATCGAAAAAAAATAAAACTCTTAAGCTGACTATCACATGCTCAAAGCGATTACTCAAGGCATTATATCCGGAGTTATTATCAGTTTCATGTTTGGACCGGTTTTTTTCGGCCTCATACATGCCAGTATACATAAGGGATACAGGAAAGCTCTGGTATATGCCTCCGGGGTAGCCTCCAGTGATTCTTTCTTCATCCTGCTGATCTATTTTGGGATAGCAGGATTTATGCAGGATGAATCTTTTGGGATCTTTATGAAAATAGTCGGATCGGTTATACTGATCACATTCGGCATTCATTACCTGATCAAAGTAGTACCCGATACGCTGGAAGTAGAAAATGAAAAGAAGCAGAAACCTTTTTCAAATCTATGGTTAAAAGGCTTTGTCCTCAATTCTATCAACCCGTCTGTCTTTGTGATATGCCTTGGAATGGTAAGTTTTGCCACCAATAATTTTGCCCAGGATACTTTCAATACCTTTACGTTCTTTTTCGCTTCTGTACTGACCGTTTTTATATTCGACATGCTGAAGGCATATATTGCACATAAGATCAAGATCTATTTTACCACCCGACTTCTCAATAAGATGAATAAGGTACTGGGCATAGTAATTCTAGCAGCAGGTATCCGTCTACTCTACGATCTTATTATTATGTGGAAGTAAGGAGTATCGTCCGAAGTTCTTAGCTGATCGCTTCTTGTCTTTAAGTAAAAATACGAAAGGCCGTTGAACCGGATTTGGTATTTTTGTGCCAGAGCTTTTCAATCATATTCCGCATCCAGCAACATATTTAACGCATTCTGGAGTTCGTTGTAGGCTTTGTGCTTCCCTTGTCCGGAGGCTACGTTCATTCCTGCTTTGTATATTTCCTTCGCCTTCTCTGAATCACTCTGTTCGTAAAATTTGGCCGCATGATAGTAGGTAGCCAGATAGTCCGGATGATCTTTCAGCAAGCGATCGAAGTAAAGCCCGGTCTTTTCATCCTTCTGTTTGTCGTATTCCAGGGCCAGCGCATACAACGTGAAAGGATCGTCGGGGTCATCTTTCAGAAATTCAAGCAATTGATCTATTTTAGAATTGTGCATTATTTTATAGGAATAATTTTTGTTTTTCTACATCTTCCGTACAAATTTACGTTTAAATAAGTAATATATTTAGTGAACTTTTTTTACTTAAATCCCGGATAGTTTTACTATTTTAGATTTTTGAAATAGTTCAAAATAAAAGACACATTTAACTTTTCAGATACTATGAAAATACTGGTTTGTATAACGAACGTACCCGATACGACGTCGAAAATATCTTTCACAGACAACAATACTAAATTCAATACGGCTGGTGTCCAGTTTATCATAGGACCTTATGATGAATATGCTCTTTCCAGAGCGGTGGAGCTGAAAGAATCGCTGGGCGGTTCCGTTACTGTACTGAATGTAGGCGAAGCCGATACAGAGCCTACGATTCGTAAGGCACTTGCTATCGGAGCAGACGATGCGATCCGGGTCAATGCGTTCCCTAAAGATGCTCAGTTTGTAGCTGCACAGATCACTGCGATTGCCAAAGCAGAAAACTATGATCTTATCCTGATGGGCCGTGAATCAATTGATTTTAACAGCGGGCTGGTACATGGCCTGGTTGCGGAAGCGCTGGGGATCCCTTCTGTATCTCCGGTGATGAAGTTGGACATAGAGGGTTCTGTAGCTAAAATGGCGAGAGAAATTGAAGGTGGAAAAGAATATGTGGAAGTAACACTCCCGCTGGTGGCAGGCTGTCAGGAACCGATTGCCGAATGGAAAATTCCGAATATGAGAGGAATCATGTCGGCCCGTACCAAGCCCTTGAAAGTGGTAGAGGCGGTAGCTTCCGACGACCAGGTAAAAATGCTTTCATTTGAATTGCCTCCTGCCAAAGGAGCTTGCAAGATGGTAGATGCTTCTGCTCCTGAGCAGTTGTTCGAATTGCTTAAAAACGAAGCAAAAGTACTTTAAATTTCAAAACAGGAATTCCATAAGGGAATCCGGAATTGAAAACATTTACAAAACAGGAATTAAAACTTCAAAAATAACAAGGATATGTCAATACTGGTATTTATAGAAGGGGTAGACGGAGAAGTAAAAAAATC
>CAYTGJ010000250.1:0-2970 GCA_964437245.1 uncultured Chitinophagaceae bacterium | reverse complement strand
CGTTCAGCACATTAAACACATTGGTCGTAATTCTGAATTTATCCTTCTCCCAGAATAAACCGGCATCCAGCTTGAAATAATCTGCCAGTTTTTGTGCCGGATCAGGAGAGATTTCCCAATACGTAGCTCTGTCTACCAGCCAGGTGCACCCTACTGAAGCTCCCAGGCCTTTTAAAGCTCCACCCTGAATCTTGTAGGTCAACCAGCCGTTCACTGTATGCTTTGAAAAGCCTGGTACTACATCTCCTACCTGCATATAGGTAATTCCATCGGCTACTTTCGAAATTCTGGAATCGGTATAGGCATAGTTGGCGATCAGATCAAGTCCTTTTACAATGGTTCCGCGAAGGTCAAATTCAACTCCCTGCACTCTTTTCTGTCCCATCTCAATACTAAGGCCGGAAGCAGGAGGAGCAAACGGATCTGCCGCCAGTTCATTGTTCTTAAGAATATTGTATACGGCTAACGTTGTATGCCAACGACTGTCCAGCCAGTCTTTTTTCACTCCCAGTTCCATGTTATTCCCGGTAACAGGTTGTACCGCATTTCCGCTGGAAAGGATCCCTGTCTGAGGGATGAAAGACTGATCGTATAAGGCATATACGGCTGTTGACTTGGTCACGGAAACGCTTAGTCCCACACGAGGTGTAAAATGCTGTGCCTTGTCAGAAGGCCCGGAATAGGCCTGGTTCAGATCGGTGTATCTTCCGGCAAGTGTAAGTCTCACTTTATTGCTAAAGAAGCCAAGCTCGTCCTGAAGGTAAAGGCTGGTATACCCCTGGGTCTGGAATCCTCCTCTGCTTGCGGCTCTTGCTTCCAGAGAAGCGGATCTGTCAAACTGCGGATACCCGTTGTCAGGAACTCCCAGATTCGGTGCATATGGATTGAAAGGAGCACCGGCAGTATCCAGGTCATGTCCTTCGCCCCAATCAGCGATATAATCTTTTTTCGCAAAGTCCAGTCCTCCAAGAATCCGGTGACGGATCGGTCCTGTAGACACATCTCCATTTACAAAAATCTGGGCCATCGACATGCGGCTTCTGGCATCCCAGATCCCGATGTTACGGATCATTGTTCCGTCAGGATTTACTACAGACGGCCACATGGAAGCTCCTTGCTGACCGTACAGAAACTGAGAAACCTGTCCTGTGATCTTCCAGTTTTTGCTCAGGTCATGTTGTAATACTAAGTAAAGACTATGGTCATTGATTTTCGTGCCGGGAGTTCCTTTCGGAAGAGATGTAAAATCAACCGGCAGCGACTGGAATCCGAAGGGTGAAAAGACATAATAAGAACCGACATTGCTCATATTGGCACGCTGGTAATTATATTCAAAGGTCAGTTTGGTCTTCTCATCCAGTTGATAAGAAAGTACGGGTGCGATCACATACCGGTCGTTGTATTCATTCGGACGGTGTGTGTTTTTATTTTGTGCCGCAAGATTCAGACGATAAAGCAGTTTACCGTTGTTGCTGATCTTTCCATCGAGGTCAAGTGTTGCTCTGTACAGATTAAAACTTCCTACTGTCATCGTAGCTTCTCCTTTGGTTTCACCTGTAGGTTTCTTTGTCACTACGTTATACATCCCGCTTGGATCTCCGCTGGACAGCATAAAGCCTGCAGGACCTTTCACAAATTCGATACGGTCTACAAAGCTCATATCTTCAGTCAGTGGTCCCCAGTAGGAATTTACCACATTAAATCCATTGCGAAACGCCTGGATCTGCGATCCGCGGGCAGAGATGTTTGTATACAGATCTCCCCAATGTTCGGAACGCACCAGACCGCTGACATTCCGGATCAGTCCGTCACTCATACTGATGACCTGCTGATCTTTCATCACGTCGGTGGTAACAACCTGTACGTTTTGAGGAAGTTCGATCAGAGGTGTATTTACCCTCAGACTCTGGGAAGGAGTGGTCTCATTATACCGGTTCACATTGGAAGTCACTACTACTTCCTGCAGTTCTTTAGAACTCTCCGCCAGCACAAATTCAACACTGACAGTTTGTCCCTCCACCACTTCTACCGTTTGCTCCTGAGACTTAAGTCCCAAAAAAGAAGTGACCACGGTATATGTACCCGGGGCAAGATTATTGAAGCGGAATAGTCCCTCCTTATTGGTATTGGTTCCTTTCGAGGACCCTTTTAACCCTACATTGACAAATTCAGCAGGCTGATCATCAGAGGTTTTAACATTACCGCTAATGCTTCCGGTCTGGGCCAAAGCCACGGCCACTGAGCAACACAGTAAGGCTATACTTAAAGTAATTTTTCTAATCATAGATGTAGTATAAAATGGTTATAAATAATGTGGGCGCAAAAGTATTGTTTAGAATGATTCTAAACAATACCAAGAAATTAGTAATTCCCTTGATAAAAAAGTGCTTTTCAGAAAAAATTAAACAGGTAACCGGTTTCCGTTATCAGGAAGACCGGTAAGCCATTTCATTTTGTGATTTTACATGAGGGCCCAAAAATATACGTGCGTATATTCTTATGATCGCCAGGCCATCGAGGACAAAACTAAGCGCTACAAAAAAGGCCAGTAATATCTGATGCTCGTGTACATGGGAAAAGATAAGGTCTTCTCCGATAAAAGTAGGGGTCAGGGGGAAACCCGACAGTCCCAGGCAACAAAGGAAGAACACCGAAGAAAGAATAGGGTGTCTGTAGGAATGTCCGTGAAACTGATCCAGGTCGATATTCCCTTCCAGGTATTTCAGTCGTTCCAGGCAGATATAACCTACCAGTCCGGCGAGCACCACACCACTGAGGTATAAGAACGTTTCGAAATGATCAAAATGCTCGTTGAACGAGACTGCCAACGCGATCCAGAAATGATTGATAATGATCATCAGGAGACTCATACGGGCACGCTTCCGTTCTGTGAATGCTTTCAATACCATCAGTAGGCCTATAAAAGCGAGCAACAGGGGAAGTTGTTCATGCACCGACAGAGGAATGTAT
>CAYTGJ010000249.1:1835-2984 GCA_964437245.1 uncultured Chitinophagaceae bacterium | reverse complement strand
GTAAATGCCAGCCCGATTGATACCTTTTTCGGGATGGTTTCAGAACCATTAACTGAATACCAAAGAGCGGATATTAAAAAGAAATTTGCCCGTTACGACCATTTGAATTCAGCCGAGCAAAAAATGCGAATGATTGCATGGGACATCAGCTATCATTTTCGTGACAACTGGCAAGGCAAAACACCATTCAAAGGGCAGTTGGTTTGTGATAAAAAAGTGAATGCCATCAAATACAAAGAGTATCTAGATGAAATAGGCATTGTAAGTTGCGAAGTATTGATTTCATCCATTGATGAAAGAGAAGGCGAAGAAAGTGCCTACGAAAAGTCAACTGAAAAGGAAAATCAGTTTTGGAAAAAAATGATGGACGAACATGGCAATTCAAAAAGCTATGAAAAGAACATCATCAGTCGTTTCAAAAACCAGAAAGACCCGGAAATAATTATTGTGGTAGATAAGCTACTCACAGGATTTGACGAGCCGAAAAACACTGTTCTTTATCTCACAAGAAATCTTCAAGGACACAAACTCTTACAAGCTATTGCAAGGGTAAACCGTATTTATCCTGACAAAGAATTTGGCTATATCATTGACTATTATGGTGTGATTGAAAATTTGGATGATGCTTTGCAGTTGTATTCATCCTTTGAAGATTTTGATGATGAAGATTTGGCGGGTACACTCACCAATATTTCGGATGAAATCAAAAAGTTACCACAAAAGCATTCAGACCTTTGGGATATTTTTAAAACCATTGCCAACAAACGTGATGCAGAAGCCTACCAGCAATTACTAAAAGATGAAGCGATAAGAGTTTTGTTTTACGATAAACTGGCAGCCTTTGCCAAGGGTTTGAAGCTGGCATTATCTTCTATTCAATTTCATAAAGAAGTAGAAGAAAAAGTAATCAATCGTTACAAAGAAGATTTGACTATGTTTTTAAAGCTGCGTTTGGCAGTTGTGGAACGATACAGCGATGAAATTGACTACAAACAATACGAAGGTCAAATTCAAAAACTGATTGACACACACATCACCACTGAGAAAATTGAAACCATCACAGAACTGGTTAACATTTTTGATAAAGACAAATTTCAACAGGAAGTAGAAAACACCACAGGTAAAGCAGCCAAAGCCGACAAGATTGCG
>CAYTGJ010000249.1:0-1825 GCA_964437245.1 uncultured Chitinophagaceae bacterium | reverse complement strand
CAAGGCCGAGAAAGCAAAGAAAAAGGGCTTGTTCGGTGGTAAATCTGCCGCCAAGAAATCACAAGTGCCATCCAAAAAGCCAGCCGAACAGCAAAGCACATCACGGAAAAAATGGATGAAGACCCGGCTTTTTACAAAAAGTTTTCGCAAATGCTGAAAGAAACGATTGCAGATTATGAAGCCAAAAGAATCAGTGAGGCCCAATACCTGAGCAGAGTTCAAGACATCATGAACAATGTGTTGGCTCATACCGACAATGATATTCCAGAGCAATTGAAAGACAGAGATGTTGCCAAAGCCTTTTACGGTTTAACCGTTGAGGCGCTTTCGGAAAAGATTCAAGACAATGTTGTTCGCAAAGAAGTTGCAACACAGACGGCTTTACAAATTGACGACCTAATTCAAGATTCTGTTTTAGATAATGCAAAACCGATTATCGACTGGCAATACAAAACAAACATCACAGGCAAACTGCTTATTGAAATTGGCGACTATTTGATTGATGAAGTCCGGGACAAATATAATGTGGATTTGGCATTCAAGGACATGGATAAAATTGCAGAAGATTGTATTGAAGTAGCTAAAATCCGGTATAAATAGTTAATAATTGAAAATGGATAATTGAGAATGAGAGAAAACATTATTAAAAGCAAGAGTTTTGATTTCGCATTGCGAATAGTGAAGCTATATCAGTATTTGACTGAAACAAAAAAGGAATTTGTATTGAGTAAACAATTGTTGAGAAGCGGGACGGCAGTGGGTGCATTAGTAAGAGAATCAGAACATGCTGAAAGTAAAGCCGATTTTATTCACAAACTTTCCATTTCACTAAAAGAAGCGAATGAATCTGATTATTGGATTGAACTACTGCATAAATCCAACTATCTTGAAGAAGGTGAATATCTTTCATTAAAAAATGACCTTGATGAAATTCTAAGGTTATTGGTTTCCATTATTAAGACTTCTAAATCAAATAAATAGTGGATTCAAAGGCATTCTCCATTTTTAATTCTCCATTATCAATTCAATTTGGAAGTAGAACAATTGATTTTCGTTTGGAGTATTCAGACAGAAAATCGCTTGGTATTACGGTGACTCCCGAAATGGAAGTGTTGGTAAAAGCACCGACAGACACGACAATTGAAAAAGTGAAAGAGAAAATCAGAAAGAAAGCACCTTGGATCATTAAACAACAAAGCTTCTTTCTTTCCTTTCAACCAAAGACACCACAACGTAAATACATTAGCGGTGAAACACATTTGTATTTAGGCAGACAGTACCGTTTACAAATTCAAATTGGCAAAGACGAATCTGTAAAACTAAAAGGCAAATTCATTGAAGTAACAGTCAATGATAAATCACGAGCAAAAGACTTATTAAACAATTGGTATTTACAAAATGCACGAACAAAGTTTCATGCAATTGCTGCACCACTAATCGTCAAATTCAAAAAGCACAAAGTAGAACCAAGTTCTATTGTGTTACGAGACATGCCGACACGTTGGGGAAGTTGCACGCCCAAAGGAAAAATCATTTTAAATCCTGAATTGATTAAAGCACCAAAAGGCTGTATTGAATATGTGATTATACATGAACTTTGTCACTTAATACATCACGACCATACACAGAAATTTATAGATTTACAGACTAAGGAAATGAAAGACTGGGAAAAGTGGAAAATGAAATTAGAGAAAATATTAGCATGAGAAGCCTACACACAAAAGCACACACATTTGCAAGCCGCACAAGCCCAAGCACAGACCAAAGCTTGCAAAAGAGTGTGCTTTTCGCCAGCCCAAAAGAAATTCATTTTTTTCTTCCCTCC
>CAYTGJ010000248.1:0-3027 GCA_964437245.1 uncultured Chitinophagaceae bacterium | reverse complement strand
ATCATCGGCAAAAATTTCCAACTGCGGCTTGCTGTTGATGCTCGCTTCATTGGAAAGTAATAATGCCTTGCTCGACTGAAAAGCATTGGTTTTTTGCGCATCAGGCTTCACGAAAATTTTACCGTTGAAAACGCCTGTTGATTCATCATTTAAAACGCCTTTATACAATTGATTGCTCGTGCAGTTTGGCGTAATATGATCAACTAAAATGTGGCTGTCAATGTGCGCATTTTCTTTGCCGAAATACAAGCCGCTCAAATCGGCATGAGCGTTTTCGCCAAGCAGACGCGCAGTGATGTTGTTGCGGATTACAGCCGCCTCAAAAGTGATGGTGGAAACATTGAAATTTCCATCGCGCTGCACCTGCGCTTCGAGCGTGTGAATACCTTTTACGTTTTTCGTTTCTATCTGCAATTTCACCAAATCCACCCGAGCATTTCTGCCCGTAAAAATTTCGGAAACGTGATTGTACTGCACCGCAATGTTGCTCGCGTTGCGGAAATCTTCGGCAATTTGGATGGCTGCGCCATCTTCCGCCACCACTAAATTTCTTGTTTGCGTGAAAGCATTTGCATCGCTTGCCGTAAAAAAATAATGCAGGTAAATCGGCTCGTCAATCACCGTTTTTTTGCGCAGGTGAATAAACGCGCCATCGGCAACAAACGCGGTATTTAATGCCGCAAAATGTTCTTCATCCAAGTTGATTGCGCTGCCGAAATATTTTTCCGCAACGCTGTTGCCCGATGCAAAGGCTTCTTTCAGGTTTGAAATATGCAAGCCTTCAATTTCAGGCACAATGCTTAATTCCGCATGATAAGTACCATTCAGAAAAACCAACCGAAACGCATAAGGCGGAAGGCTGGCAATGTAATTTTTCACCGCAGCATTCACTTCCGAATCAACGGGCGCGAGCAAAAAATCTTTGCTCAATTTAGTTTTGATGTTGGTGTATTTCCATTCTTCATGCCGCGAAGTGGGCACACCCAATTTTTCAAATGCCTGCAATGCCTTTTCTTTCAAAGATTTCGTTACATCATTTTCAGCTACTGCAAATTGATTTTCTATGTTCATTTTATTTGTTTCTCTCAACTAATTTTTGCGGGTCTTGGCGTGCGTCAAAAATGTCATTGATATAAATTACATTTTTTGTTTTTCTAAAAATGATTTTAAACTTTTTGTAAACAACATACTTGTAGGTGAATCTGGCATTTACGAGGTTAGGGTCAAGCACTCCCAAGTTCGGGAAACGTTGAAGTGCAGTTGCCTTTGCAACTATGCCAACAACTAATCTTTCGGCTACATCTTCGTTTGCGTTAGTGGAATAATAGTCAGCAATTTTATCAAGCTCATCTTGTGCTTGCTTGGTAAATTTTACTTGCATTTATCCGTTTTTTCAGTCTGATTAGAACTTCTTCCGCAGTATAAACATCACCATTTTTTATATCCTCCTCCGATTGCAAGATTCGCTTTCGCAATTCTTCTTTTGTAAACTGTTTTAATTCAGGTGTTCTATGAGTAGTTGCATAACTCAATATTTCCTGAATCAGCTTGAGCGTTTTTTCATCATCAATTATATCAATCGTTTTGTGCAGCAATTCCTTTTGTTCCTGTAAACTCATGGCTGAAATTTTATCGTGTAAATCTAACTTCTGAAATCCAAAATCTAAAACACCTCTCCTACTTCTTCCTTTATCCAGTCGTAGCCGTGTTCTTCTAATTTCAATGCAAGCTCTTTGCCTCCGCTTTTCACGATTCTTCCGCCATACATCACGTGCACAAAATCGGGAACGATATAATTCAGCAAACGCTGGTAATGCGTAATCACCAAAAAGGCATTATCGCTGTTGCGCAATTTGTTTACACCGTTGGCAACAATCCGCAAAGCATCAATATCCAAGCCCGAATCGGTTTCGTCAAGCACGGCAAGTTTGGGTTCGAGCATCGCCATCTGAAAAATTTCGTTGCGCTTTTTTTCGCCACCGCTGAAACCTTCATTCAGTGAACGCGAAGTGAACTCTTTGCTCAACTCTACGATTGCGCGTTTTTCGTTCATCAGCTTTAAAAAATCTTTGGCATCCATCGGCTCTAAGCCTAAGTGTTTGCGCTTGGCATTCACTGCAGCTTTCATAAAGTTGGTGGTGCTTACCCCCGGAATTTCAACAGGATATTGAAATGCCAAAAACACGCCTTCACGAGCACGCTCATCAGGTTCCATTTCCAGCAAATTTTTCCCGTTGTAAAGAATTTCACCGTTGGTTACATCATACTCTTTCTTGCCTGCTATTACAGATGCAAGCGTAGATTTACCTGTACCGTTTGGACCCATGATAGCATGAATTTCTCCGGCATTAATTTTAAGGTTGAAGTCCTTTAGGATTTCTTTTTGGTTGACTTTTACGTTTAGGTTTTTTACTTCTAATAACATTTTCCTTTTTTTGTTTTTTATCAAATTCTTCAGCGTCCTTTTTCAAACCCTGATAAAATTCATAGATGAATTTTCCTGCTTTATAAATTGAAAATAGCCTCCAAATCATTACCCCACGCTTCCTTCCAAACTTATACTCAATAATTTCTGCGCTTCTACCGCGAACTCCATCGGTAGTTGCCTGAACACTTCTTTACAGTAGCCGTTTACAATCATGCTTACGGCTTCTTCGCTTGTTAAGCCGCGTTGGTTGCAATAGAACAATAAATCTTCACCGATTTTTGATGTAGTGGCTTCGTGCTCTACTTTTCCGGTGTTGTTTTTTATTTCGAGATAAGGAAAAGTGTGCGCTCCGCATTTATCGCCTAACAATAAGCTGTCGCACTGGCTGAAATTGTAAGCGTTTTCAGCCGTTGCCTGCACCTGCACCAAGCCGCGATAAGCGTTTTGCGATTTGCCCGCGCTGATGCCTTTACTCACGATTCTGCTGCGCGTGTTTTTGCCGATGTGAATCATTTTTGTGCCTGTGTCGGCTTGCTGGTAATTGTTGGTTACGGCAACCGAATAAAATTCGCCAATGGAGTTTTCGCCTTTCAAAATGC
>CAYTGJ010000247.1:0-3074 GCA_964437245.1 uncultured Chitinophagaceae bacterium | reverse complement strand
AATTAGTCTGAAGTACTCATTCGCCAAAATTCAGTCATTTTATTCCACCTAAATACCCAGTAGTGGGTATTTGGCAATCGCAGTGTATGCACTACTTTCGTAAAACCAATTTATTCATCTGGATAATCAGTTTTTAAACACTTGCCACTATACCTCCCGGATCCACTCACTAGCTATGAAGATATTGGACAGGTTGTGCAGGTGGGAATGTATGCGTGTTATACTACCAGTAATGGATACACGCATACATTATTTAAAAAGCTTATAAAATCCCTCTTGAAAAGGCCAGCTTAGTCAATTCCGCTGTTCCCTTACATTGCGTTTTCTTCAAAAGATTTTTCCGGTGTGTTTGTGCGGTATTTAAACTGATACAAAGTTTATCGGCGATTTGCACATTCGTATATCCTTCACCGATCAACTTCATGATCTCCAGTTCACGTTGTGTTAGTTTAAATTCATCTTCCTCCTCGTTTGTCTGTCCCTGGAATACTGTCTGATAAATCCCATCCCTGTCTTTTTTAAGCACGGTATAATGCAGTACATTGTCTTTTTTATATTGATCAATATTGGTACAGGTCACAAGAGAGCGTATGGGAAATCCATTCTGATCGGTTTGGATAATATTAGTATCGATGATGAACCATTGATACTTGTTCTGTATATTTTTTAATTTCAAACAGCAGGTAAAGCGGAAGTCTCTTCCTGTTTCGTTGGTAGAGTTATTAGAGATATAGGTGAGGATATCTGCCATAACCTTCCCCATAAAAATGGCAGCCTGATCTTGCTGCAAAAAAGTGTATACGAATTCAGCTCCCTTATCGCCCAGAAATAAATTACCATCATATCCAAGTTCACTTTTCAGACTATCGCTAAAGAATTCATACTGGCTTGTTCTGTAATTAAAAATGTAGACGAAGCCACCGATATGTTTCAACAGGTATTTGAACTCTTCCTGCTGGATTAATTGTTCGACAGGAATCCAATCTTCTTCGGTATCAAAATATTTTTCATCAACAACTCTTGAAATAAGCGAGCGCAGTTCTATGTATGGGTTTGTTTTGCGTATTGCCATGGGCCTGAATTAAGCTACAAGATAGCTATTAGAAGCTTAGTTCCTAGCGGTCATTCCCCACCCTTTGTTGTTCGTAGTCTTCAGGACTACGAACTCAAGATTAATTGAAGTCTCAGACTTCACGCCGCAGGCGCAGAGCCCATTGGAGTAGATTTCGCATATTTAAAATAATTCAGTTATTCCTGACTATTGTTGCTGTTGCTGCCACTGTCAGCAACAATATTGAGTAAAAAAGAAAGGCCTTGATTTCTCAAGGCCTCGTAGACCTTAGTGACAAAAATTCGAACCCCTTTGTGGAGGATAACAGGGTATTATATTGTTTATCAGCCAATTTGTAATTTAATGCGAATTGTATATATTTAAAGCTAATAGAATAACAAACCTCAAAAAAATGAAAACCTTATTTTCTACTCTTTTGACTGTATTGACATTACAGCTATCGGCACAAAGTTTTAGTACAATCAATTTTGTAAATAATTTTTCACGGGATCTCAATTTCATGATATATCTCAATGAACAACTTGCAGGTAGTTTAAATAAAAATGAGAATTTAGAATACAAAATGTATTCCGAAGGTAGAGTTTCTATTATAATTATAACAGGCCAAGAAAGAATACTAGGTACGATTGATGTAAAAAGAGGTAATACATATTATTATCAATTATCCTTTGGTAGTTTTAAATTAGTTGACGAAGAAAAGGGAAAAGGTATATATGCTAAAAATACTAATACGATCAAAGCGGAAGAAGATAGAAGAAACCCTATTTGTAAGTCTTTTAAAAATGATGAAGATAATGGACCAAAACAAGGTACTTGCTTTTTAATTAGTCAGCAAGGTTATTTGCTAACTAATTATCATGTTATTAGCGGAGCAAAAAATGTTCAGATAAAAGGAATAGGAAACGATTTTTCTACTCTATATGGTGTTGATGTAATTGCATATGATGTTGATTTAGATCTAGCGTTACTTAAATTAAAAAATCAAAATATAAGTTTTCCAAAAGTTCCATACGGACTAAGCTTGGAGACCAATCCACAAGGTACAAAATCATTTGTTTTGGGTTTTCCTTTAACAAATGCAATGGGTGAAGAAATAAAAGTAACGGAGGGTCTAATCAGCGCAAAAAGTGGTTATAAAGGTTCTATTTCCCAATATCAATTTTCTGCTGCAATACAACCCGGGAATAGTGGAAGTCCTTTATTTAATGACAAAGGCGATGTAGTAGGCGTTATAAATGCTAAGTTACAAGGTGCAGAAAGTACAGGCTATGCAATTAAATCTCAATATGCTTTAACGTTCATCAAACTTATAGATAACTTACAAATTGAGAACAACAAAACTCAATTAACTGATTTGAGCTTTACAGACAAGATTTCAACTTTAAAGAACTTCATTTTTATTGTAAAGACTGAATAAATTGGGGTTACAATAAATAAATGCAACCTTCTCCGTGTTTTACCAATCTTTACTCGTTGTTCGTAGTCTTCAGACTACGAACTTATGATAAATTGAAGTCTGTGACTTCACGCCGCATGGCGAAGAGCCCATTAAATTACCCAACAAAATTTTCGATGGAAGCCACACTCACACTCCAACTCACACTGACAGTTCATTATTTATATGGGCAAAAGTGTGAGTTGGAGTGTGAGTCTTGAGGAGAAAAACAAAAGGCCTTGATTTCTCAAGGCCTGTGTAGACCTTAGTGACAAAAATTCGAACCCCTTTGTGGAGGATAATAGGATATTACATTGTTTATCAAACACTTTTAATCTTTAAACTCTTGCCCTCTCATCGGTGATCCAACAGGGATGTTTACTTATTGTTGTTGTGGTCGCATGGATTTATTAAGCAATGAGTGTGATCTTCAAGTAAGAACTTTATTTAGTAAGCAACCTTCCGACTACCATTACCGAATATAATTATACTATGGCATCTCTCCGGCTACGCCGCGAAGGCACAGACTTCGATCTATCTTAAGTTCTTAGCCTGAAGGCTAAGAAC
>CAYTGJ010000246.1:2690-3172 GCA_964437245.1 uncultured Chitinophagaceae bacterium | reverse complement strand
ACGTACCTCCATTCTTCGTCAAATCCTTCCAGGATATAGGCGTACTGATTGCGTTGTGCATTCACAAAGTTAAGAGCGGCATAATCGATCTCGATCTCATTCTGAGAATAATTCAGATGGATCTCCTTTAAAAAATTCACATGGATAGCCGAATCTGTTTTTTGGTAATAATGCTGCAAAGGTTTTCCGAATATTTCGATCCCTGTGATCACGATAGGAGGGACATAAGAATTATGATAATTCATTTCAGGATCGATCATCAGATATCCTTTACTACTTCCCAGGTAGATCTTCCCTTTCTTGTCTATGTACTTCGAATTGAAATAAAAAGGGAAAGGAGGGATCCCATCCTGTATAGTATAAGAAGTAGCTTTTCTGGACGAAAGTTCAAGTTTGGTCACTCCGTTCGTGGTGGCAATCCATAGATTCCGGTTATGATCTTCGATGATTCCTTTCACCGCATTGCTGGAAAGTCCGTCTTC
>CAYTGJ010000246.1:0-2680 GCA_964437245.1 uncultured Chitinophagaceae bacterium | reverse complement strand
CCGATCCACAGGTTGGAGTCGCTTGCTTCCGTCACATCCATCAGATGATTACAGGCATAAGACGAATACCGGGAAGACTGAAAATGGAAAGAGGTAAAATTATCGTCTTCCGGATTGTACCGGTTCAATCCTTTAAAAGTAGTAAACCAGATCGTTCCCCTGGAATCCTCGTATACACGCTGGCTCCAGTCGGACAGCAAGGTATGATCTCCGGCAGCTTTATGATAATAGTGTTTGAACTTCTTCGTACGCTTATTGTAAATACTCACGCCACTGTAAAACCCATTGATCCAAACATTATTCTTCCGGTCCACAATAATGTTCCGGATATTATTATTGTTGACGGTATTGGAGTTATTCCGGTCGTTGAGAAACACCTCTATTTTTCCCGTCTCCGGATCCAGTGCGATCAACCCACCGCCGTACGTCCCGACCCATATGATGCCGTCATGATCTTCCGCCAGCGTCAGGATGGGATAGCTCATAAAATCATACCGGGAAGGCGCAGGATTAAAAGAAAGATACCGCTCCGAATTTTTCTTCCGGATGTACAATCCTCCGCCATCGGTCGCCACCCAGAGATTCCCTTTCTTATCTTCGAGAAAGTTGGTCACGATCCCTTTCTTTAACGAGCTTTCGGATAAAGGATTATTTCTGACCATGCTAAACATATTGGTCTGGGCGTTGGAGTAATCCACTCCGTTCATAAATGTCCCGGCCCATATGTTATTCCGGGAATCCTTGTAAATGTACGTGATGTTATTGGCGCTAAGCTGCCCTTCATTATCGGCAGTATAATGATAGAATGTTTTATTGCGAAGATCAAAATAGTCCAGGCCTCCTCCGTCCACTGCAATGAGGTATTTCATATTTCACCACCTTGATAATATTATTCCCATTCAGGGAATTGCTGTTATGAGGATTGTTCCTATAATTTGTACACTTATTCGTAGTAAGATCAATAATTTTGAGACCATCGGTAGTGCAAAGCCACAAACGATTATACTCTGCTTCAAACAAAATATTCTTGACCTGATACCCTACTCCAAACAAAGGTCTCATGTCTTCAAATCTATTTTGTTCGATGTTAAACTTCAGAAGCCCGTCGCGTGTACCCACCCACAAATGGCCCTGCTTGTCGGCAGTGATTCCGTATAATTTATGAGCATTGGTAGGTGAATCGAATCCAAAATTTTCAGGCTCTTTATCCAGGGCACTGATCTTAAAAAGTCCTTCGCTTCCGGCGGTGATCCATACATTGCCGGATTCATCCTCGGTAATACCTTCCACATCACTGTCCAGATTTTTAAAACAGTTGTAACGGGAAGACTGAAAATTATAAAAACGGTCAAAAACAGGATCGTACAGGTTCAGGCCATTGCGGGTGGCCACCCATATGTTTCCTTTCGAATCCAGCAGGTATTCCTTGTTGTCGTTATTGGAAATAGAATAAGGATTGGTAAAATCATTCCGGTAGGAAGTAAAAGTATAACCATCGTATTTGTTCAGCCCATCGTCTGTGCCGATCCATAAATATCCCCAGGCGTCTTCTCCTATAAAACGGGTCGTAGTCTCCGAATAACCTGTAGTTAATTTCAGATGCTGAAAACTCAGGGAAGGTTTCTGAACCTGCGCCGAGAGTTCAGCTATAAAGATCCCCATCCATACAAACACACAAAAAATGTATTTTATCCGCATTTTACCGTATCACTAAATCCCGTATATTTACGTAAGAATCTTACATATGATCGGATTTTTTAGCACTTTTATTACTTAAGCAAGAAAAATTATTGCAATTCAACTATTATATACTGATATTCAGTTGTAAAACTGTTTTTCTTTTTTTTCGTTCTAATCTCCAAAGCAAGCCTGATCGGTTCTCATGAAAGAAATATACCAAATCCTCCGCCGCCCCTGGAAACTTAAGTTATTTATGCTTAGCAAATTACCATTAGGTTTGATCGCGGGGCTCAAAATAGAGGAGATCACGGAAGAGAAGTCCGTAGTATCCATCCGGTACCAATACCTCACCAAAAATCCTTTCCGCTCCATTTATTTTGCCTGTCTGACCATGGCCGGCGAACTTGCCTCGGGCGCTTTAGGACTTGCGGCTATCTATCAGTCGGTGCCATCGGTCTCCATGCTGGTGGTACATATGGAAGCCTCCTTCACTAAAAAAGCCACCGGGAAGATACGGTTTATCTGCCAGGACGGCCCAAGCATTCTGCAGGCGGTAGAGGAAAGCAAACAAACAGGAGAGGGGAGAACGGTTGTAGCCACCAGCACAGGCTTTGATGAAGCAGGAGATCAGGTTGCTGAACTAAAAATCACCTGGTCTTATAAGGCCAAAATGAAGTCATAAAAACAAATACTTTTTCTTTTTCAATCTGTCCGAAGGAGAATTCCCTTATCTTTGTTTTTCTACTAACACAAACAAAGCAATTTTGGCTACATTCTCAGATCTTGGTATTTCCGCCGACCTGGTTAAAGGGTTACAGGAATTAAAAATAGTTTCGCCTACCGAAATCCAAAAAAAGGCAATCCCTCTTCTGCTGGGTGAAAAAACAGATCTTATTGCGCAAGCACAAACCGGAACCGGAAAGACAGCCGCCTTCGGTCTTCCGCTTCTTCAGAAAACAGATCCTGAAAATCCCCGGGTACAGGCAATCATTCTGTCTCC
>CAYTGJ010000245.1:2071-3185 GCA_964437245.1 uncultured Chitinophagaceae bacterium | reverse complement strand
TATTCTTATTTATCTTGCAGCACCCAAAGAGCCATGGACCTTTTATATCTTTGCCACAGTACTCGGCGCAACCTGGCTAGCCACAGTTCCACCTACTGCGGGATTAATCGGAAAACTATTCGGTGTACGCTATCTCGCCACACTATTTGGCTTCACGTTACTGAGTCACCAAATCGGCGGCTTTTTAGGTGCATGGCTCGGCGGCATCGCCGTTGAAAGCACCGGCAGCTACCAGTGGATGTGGTGGGCAGATGCAGCATTAGCCCTTGTTGCAGCGTTGGTGAATTTACCGATTAAGGAAGAAAAACCTGCTGCGAATATGGTGCCTTCATCTAGCTGGATAAAATAAAAAAACGGATCATTTCTGATCGGGTTTTTTTATGGCGCCATCGACTATCCTGGCACCACACCGAGTGCGATCATTTTAAGCGGAGTAATAATGAACCCAAATCCTGAAGAGCTTATATCCGTCGATACACTAATCGCAGCCATTGAAACTGAAGATGAACTGGGAATGGTTCT
Source organism: uncultured Chitinophagaceae bacterium (assembly GCA_964437245.1). Lineage (GTDB taxonomy): Bacteria > Bacteroidota > Bacteroidia > Cytophagales > Cytophagaceae > JANYCO01. The sequence goes on along the minus strand of CAYTGJ010000245.1, from coordinate 2,663 downwards.
TAGGCTACATCTTGTAATAGAGCACCTATTAAACGTGTATTTGAAATACATGCGGAAAGGTGAGATAGCAGAATATGTGAAACAGCCAAGAGAGTTCGGGGGAAAACTTTCATTGGCTGCAGCTTTTGGATTGCCTCTTCACCTGGTCAGAGTTATGCATCCACTTGGCTTTCACCTTGAGCCGCCTTGCGCGACTACAAACAATCATGTTTGCTGGGGAACGCTCTACTACTGGTCTTGGTGATGCTGTTGCTCAGTTAGTGGAGAAAAAATACTCGGGATTGGTACGGCGTTTTGTTTACTCGCCTAGCGTGAAATATCAATTAGTTCTGAAAACCCAGCATGTTTTAGCAGCCTCAATTAAATACACTGTAGGCGGCGCAAACGCTAAAAGTGACATTGCCTCTGAGCTAATCATCACCAATCGTTAACCGTGCGCTCATAAAATGTCTTGAATCAGCCGCAGTTTGTAGGTTGGTTTTTTGTGGAAAGTTTTTCGTAGCAAAACCACAAAAAAATCAACCTACAAACTGTCGAGCGCACAAAGTGCGCGGTGCTGGAACGATTTGTTATATTTATACAAGCTCAATTG
>CAYTGJ010000245.1:1134-2061 GCA_964437245.1 uncultured Chitinophagaceae bacterium | reverse complement strand
GTTACAAAGATTTCCGGTATTTGGGCAGATGAGGTTTGGATTCTGCCGAAAGAGACCGGTACCAACAATCTGATTTATTAACTCATTTGTTGCTTGAGCTGTGTCTTGATTGTTGGCGATAGTGCTACGTAACCAAAAATCAAGCGACTGATCTTTAGTGTGATTTGCCAGCGCAACATGCTGCTGACCAATAACAATATAAGTGCGACCAACTGCGATAAGGTGTTTTATTAATTGAGACAAGTTGAATTGCGTGTTTGAGTCTTCTGGTAATGTTATTTGCACGATATTTCCTTAAATTCTGTCCAGTGGAACGGTGTTTGACCACTTTGTTAGGCAGGCAAGCCAAGACTTTGGACCAAATACTTAACCCACAGCTCTTTAAATTCTAATTTATCTTCAACAATGTGCTCGGCCTCAAAAACTCCACGTTCTCTCCACCCGATAATATACTTTCCATTTTCGTAAGACCATTTAGGCCCGTCATATATGCCTTGATATTGTTCAATGCTGCAATCAAGGCCAGGAATAGAATGGTCTTTCAGATACGAAAAGACATCTTGCTGCGTTATATTAAATACTTTCAAATAATTAAGTGCCTCACCTTTCTGTATGGCACCAATACTAACAGCCCATTCATAAATGTTGCCGTTAAACAATACTTCGATTTGTTCATGTACTGGACGAAACATATTTTTCCTAACGCCGTGCTCAACGGCAGTTTGTAATTCGTGGTTTTGTGGATTACTTTTGCGCAGCAAAACCACAAAGCTGCGACTTAAAAACTGTCCAGCCGCGTAGCGGCGAGTTGCTGCGCGACTAGATGTATTGCCGACAATATGGCCGCTCACGGGCTGGGCGGCTGTCCGGTACGACGTAAGCCGCAGGCTGGGCTAGAGTGAAATGTACATGAGCGAAGGAGGGGTG
>CAYTGJ010000245.1:0-1124 GCA_964437245.1 uncultured Chitinophagaceae bacterium | reverse complement strand
ACAAACTGTCCAGCCGCGCAGCGGCGAGTTGCTGCGCCTTGTTATGCTTTATTATTTGTCCAGTGCTTTTCTGATTGCTTGCAATTTCTGCTGGCTGCTTTTTAGACTGTCATATAAATGCCAGACAAGCTCTTCTACTTCTTCGATGATTACTTCACGCTCTTTAGTTTTTCCTGTTTTAGCCAGTGTTGCCAAGCGATTTGCAATAGTTCTTTTTGCGCCGAGGGCGCTTTTTCCACCATTTTCATACACCGCTTCATATATTTCCCAGTATTTATAATCAGGAAAGTCTTCCTCCATAATTTTTGAAATTCTTTTTCCTTCTTTGGCAAGTGCCTGTATAGCTAAAACATCTTTTTTATTCATGATTTTATCCGTATTTTAGTTGCATAACGCTAAGCACAACGGCATGTTGCTGCGCCTTGTTATAAATTTTTCAAGGCAACGTAAACAAACAGTGACACCATATAGGGAAAGGTCGCACCAAAGGCAAATAAACCAAACCACCTGTAGTTACGAACTTCCTGCTGAAATTCGTTCAAACCATAACGCTGCCAAAAACTTGGCCTTTTCAACTCTTTTAATACATACATTTGTATTGCACAGCTAATAACTACACACAACGCAAAGACAGCGAATTTAGCTCCACTACTTAAGGAGGTGAAAAGTATTACCCAGAGCATAAGTATAGAAATAACCCCGGCTAAAATACCCAACAAAAATATCTTATGACGTTGTGGCAATGCATTCCCTCCATTTATAACGCCGAGCTAAGCGGCAGTTTTTAAATTGCGGTTTTGTGGAATGCTTTTGCGCTGCAAAGCCACAAAACCACAATTTACAAACTGTCCAGCCACGAAGTGGCGGTGCTTGAGCGATTTGTTAGGCTTGAGTAGTTAATAGATATAGGCAAAAGAATACCGATAGCGCTGATAGTCCGAACGAAGCTATTAATAATGTTTTAAATACGGAAATTTGCTTTTTCGCTTCTAGTGCCGCAACTTCAATGCCCTGAATCGCTTGCTGAAGTTTTTCGGCCATTGTATGGATTGATTGAGCATTTTGAGTAGCCGCAGCCTGCAACTCCTCGATGGAACGGGCGAGGGTGAAGATATCCTGCGCGT
>CAYTGJ010000244.1:0-3225 GCA_964437245.1 uncultured Chitinophagaceae bacterium | reverse complement strand
GAAATAATTTTGAATTAGCCATAGCCGTAGCCATTTCCATATTTGGCATTCATTCCCCACAGGCATTTGTAGGCGTTATTGGTCCATTGGTAGAAGTACCCATATTGATACTTTTGGTCATGGCAAGTTTATGGTTGAACAAAAAATATTATAACTAATTTTATAACCATCAATTTTATACTTACAACGGATTGAAAAAAAACATATCCATAAAAAACAAAATTGAAGCGGCAGCATTATTAAAAATTGCACCGTTCAGAAAAGAAATTCGCAAGACCGAGCCACACAAGCACAGCAGTTATTTTGAAATCATTTATCTACAGAAAGGAAAAGGTTTTCATACCATCGACCATACTTCATTTTCAATAAAACCACCAACACTATTTTTTGTTCGCAAAGAACAAGTTCATCACTGGGATATTGCTGATGTCCCTGAGGGATATGTTCTGATTTTAAAGAAAGGCTTTGTTGAAAAATCGTTGGATGGCGGGCTGAAAAATCTTCTATCCAAGTTAAGCGGATTTAATTGTATTCATTTGAAAGAAATCCAGGGTATTGATACATTATTCAAACTGCTTATCACGGAAAAGAATTTTATTGTATTAGAAGGATTATTGAAAGCATTGTTTGCGAAAACATTGGATGCTGCAAAACCCTTGCCTGTTCAGACCAACAAAACGGATGATACAATAGTATCATTCAGGGAATTACTAAACCAGACAAGCGACTTACATAACAGTGTTGCCCATTACGCAGAAAAGCTCCATACAACACCACAAAACCTAAATGCCATTTGTCGTAAAACACTTAATCAGTCGGCAGCAGAAGTGATTGCCGAGCACATCATTAGCGAAGCAAAAAGACAACTGATTTATACAGACAACAGTGTTTCTGAAATCGCTTATAGTTTGAATTTTAACGACACTTCCCATTTTGTGAAATATTTCAAACGTCACACAGGCGTTACCCCGTTTTTATTCCGTAATACTTAAAAGCTACCGTGATATTTTCAAATATACCATAAAATTGACAAAGCATTGTATTAATTTTGATGCGTAATATTCATCGAAAATCATGTGTCATGAAATACTTATTTGTCTTCCTCACAATCATCATCTTGTTTGCCTGTAATCAGGAAGATAGCAATCGGAAGGCTTTGCAAAATCAGATTGATAACCTGCAATCCAAATTGGATGATAGTTACAAACCGGGATTTGGGGAATTTATGAGTAGTGTGCAGGTTCATCATAACAAGCTCTGGTTTGCAGGAAAGAGCGAAAACTGGGAATTGGCTGATTTTGAAATCAACGAAATCAGGGAAATTTTGCAGGATATTGAAAAATATCAATCGGCAAGACCGGAAAGTCAATCCATATCTATGATTACTCCGGCTATTGACAGTGTTTCAAGTGCTATCCAACATAGGGATTTACCACAGTTTGAGCATAGCTATATGGTTCTTACAAATACCTGCACAAACTGCCACAGTGCAACAAAGCACGAATTCATACAAATAAAAATTCCGAACAAAAATATGTTCAGCAATCAGGAATTCAAACTCTCACCATAATCATGTTTCAAAAAATCATTCATTCAGACCATTCCAAAACCACCCTTATCATTCGGTTAATGGTCGGTGCTGTATTTCTTTCTGAAGGCATTCAGAAATTTTTATTTCCAGATACTTTAGGAGCAGGTCGTTTTGAACAAATCGGGTTGCCCTCACCTGACTTTTTGGGAAGTTTTGTAGGTACTTGCGAAATCCTTTGTGGAATACTTATCCTTATCGGGCTTTTTACAAGGCTGGCCAGTATTCCGCTTATCATCATTATGCTTGTTGCCATTGCTGCTACCAAAGCAGATATATTAGCCAATCAGGGTTTCTGGGAAATGATGCACGGAAGCCGGACGGACTGGGCTATGTTGTTAGGTAATATTTTCTTGCTTATAAAAGGTGGCGGCTTTTGGTCTATTGATAATAAGATGAAGAATAATGGAAAATGAAGTTAGCCAGAAGGAAATTGCTAAACTGTTTCTCAAATTGGGCTTTATAGGTTTTGGAGGTCCGGCAGCCCATATTGCCATGATGCGGGTTGAAGTGGTAATAAAACGAAAATGGATGAAGGAACAGCATTTTTTGGACTTACTTGGAGCAACTAATCTTATTCCGGGTCCTAACAGTACAGAAATGGCTATTCATATCGGTTATGACAAAGGTGGCTGGAAAGGATTACTAACGGCAGGTTTATGTTTTATTTTACCCGCTGTTTTAGTTACAGGAGTATTTGCTTTGCTATATCACAAGTATGGACAATTACCCGAAATACAACCATTTATCTACGGCATCAAACCTGCCATCATTGCTGTTATCATTGGAGCTGTTTACCCTTTGGCAAAAAAGTCTGTGAAGTCATTGTTTTTGAGTTTCATTGGTGTTACTGTATTGATAGCTTCTTTGATCGGTATCAATGAGATTTATTTAATGTTCGGAGCAGGGTTGCTCGCTCTTGTACAGTACGCTGTTCAGCGCAAAAAAGCTGATACTTTACCAAGCGTTATGCCGATTGGCATTCTTCAAATCACAGCGTTTACATTTTTGTCTGTTACCAATGCCAAATTATTTTGGACTTTCCTTAAAATTGGTTCCATACTTTATGGCAGCGGATATGTTTTATTTGCCTTTTTAGATACGGAACTGGTAACGACAGGTTTACTCACAAGGCAGCAGCTAATGGATGCTATTGCGGTAGGTCAGTTCACACCAGGCCCTGTTTTTTCATCGGTAACATTTATTGGATTTCAGATAAATGGGCTTTCAGGAGCAATTATCTCAACCATTGCCATTTTCCTTCCCTCATTTGTTTTTGTAGCACTTCTTAACCCATTAATCAGGAAATTACGAAATTCTAAAGGGCTATCCACTTTTTTAGATGCAGTAAATGTCGCATCGGTTTCTATTATAGCAGCAGTATGTTTTATAATGGGCAAAGATACCATTACCGATTGGCAAACAATTACCATAGCACTGGTTAGTGGCATTATCGTTTTCAAATTCAAAAAAATCAATAGCGCATTCATTGTTTTAGGAGGTGCATTATTAGGTTTCTTATTATTTCAATTTTAAAATGTCAAAACCACTGGAAAAATTCAGAGGTTTTGGTATGAAGTAAGGCACTGAAGCATCCTGCCGACTTCAATATCCATTCTTGAAAAAGCAAACCATTT
>CAYTGJ010000243.1:0-3424 GCA_964437245.1 uncultured Chitinophagaceae bacterium | reverse complement strand
GAATCATGTTTGCACGAATGTCGCTACTGGCTTCGGGCTGACGAGCGATTGCGTCCACAGCGCCTTTACCAATTTGACCGATACCGATACCTGCGCCAATTGCAGCTAATCCTGCACCTGCCGCAGCTAATCCTGCACCTACTGACGTTTCTAACAAAACTGTTTCTAACATGGTTGTTTATTGAAAAATGAAAAAATACAATTAATGATGCTCGGCAGTGTGATGTTCCTCAATTGCCATTGAAATGAACACCGCGCTGAGCATGGTGAAAATAAATGCCTGCACAAAAGCTACCAATATCTCAATCGTGCTGATGAACAGTGTGAAAGGCACTGCCACAACAACACCCACTCCCGAACCCACAGTTCCCCACATACTGCCAAACACAAATATCAAACTAATCAAACTCAACACAATGATGTGACCCGCAGCCATATTTGCAAACAAACGAATCATCAAAGTAAGCGGCTTGGTGATAACACCCAGCAATTCCACAGGAACTAACAATGGTGCTAACCAAATCGGCTCGGGCAACAAAAGGTGTTTCCAGTAATATTTATTGGCTTTGAAGTTGATGATAAGACCGGTGATAATCGCCAAAACCATAGTTACGGCAATGTTTCCGGTAACGTTTGCGCTGCCCGGAAAAATCGGAATCAAGCCCAACAGGTTATTGAAAAGAATGAAGAAGAAAACCGTCATTAAATAAGGCAGGTAGTAATCGGCTTTTTTACCCAAAGTTTGCCCTGCCAAATCATCGCGCACAAAAAGCACCACAGGTTCAAGCAACGACTGAAGTCCTTTCGGGGCTTGGTTTTTGCGGGTAACGTAGGCGTTTTTCATGCTAAAGAAAACCACACACAACAACACCGAAGTCAGCAACATACTGAACACGTTTTTGGTAATGGAAAAGTCTATAATTTTCTCTTCGGAGCTAAGGGGCGCAATTCTGCTGTGGCTCATTTGGTAACCTGCCGCAGCCATCACTTCTTTATTATTACTCATAAAGAAATCGGTTTTGCCCGTAGTGCGGTTGTAAATGATACAAGGCAACGGCACTGCCACGCCATGCACAATTTCAAACTCGTTGGCATCGGCAATGTGATGTAATATAGAAGGCGTAGGATTGTAAACCGCTGATTTTTCGGTTGCTGCCGCATCTTCCGCGAAAAGCGGCAGCGCAAAAAGTGCGGTAAATAGTATATGTAGAAAGTGCTTCACTGTATCTTTTTAAAAATGCCGCGCAAAAGTAGGTTAATAGCGGTGATTTGCAAATGAATTTTCGCGGAAATGCGGAAAACTTGGGGTGATTCGCATAATATGCCGTGTTAAAGTTGGCAATCGTGAATTGTGGCGCGGTTAAATGTTAATCCAACGCAAACTCCGTCTTCCAATCCTCCTTTTCCAGCCATTCGGGTTGGTCGGCTTTGCTGAAAAGGTAATCGCCAATCACTAAATAATCCATTTCGGTGCGCATGAAACAGCGATAGGCATCTTCGGGTGTGCAAACGGGCGGCTCGCCACGCACATTAAAGCTCGTATTCACCATCACGCCATAACCTGTTTTCTGTTTGAACGAATCTAACAATTGCCAATAGCGCGGGTTGGTTTCCTTATGTATGGTCTGCACACGGGTGCTGAAATCAATGTGTGTAACAGAAGGTAAATCGCTGCGATGCACATACAACCTTTCTAACAAAGGCATCGAATTATATCCCTGCGGCATTGTGTTTCTGCGCGCTTCCTGAACAGGCGCAACAATCAACATATAAGGCGAATCGGCATCTAAGTCAAAATAATCTTTACAATCTTCGGCTTTTACCGATGGCGCAAAAGGGCGAAACCCTTCGCGATATTTTATTTTCAAGTTTAATTTCTTCTGCATTTCGGGGTTGCGGGCATCGCCCAAAATGCTCCTGTTACCCAAAGCCCGCGGACCAAACTCCATGCGCCCCTGCACCCATCCAACCACATTTCCTTGTGCAATTAAATCGGCAACATTTGCAGCTAAAGCATCAAACGATTCAAACTGCTTTGCAGCAGCATTGTATTTGCGAATTACGGCTTCGGTTTCTATGTTGGAATATTCCGCGCCCAAATACGCGCCTTGCATTTCGTCCTGCGCATCGGTTACTTTTCTTTCTTGGTTAAAGTAAATAAAATGCGCTGCCTGCGCTGCACCCAAAGCCCCTCCGGCATCGCCTGCTGCGGGTTGCACAAACAAATTTTCAAACAATTTGCTGCGCAATAATTTACCGTTGGAAACACAGTTCAAAGCCACGCCACCCGCCATACACAAGTTTGCGCTTCCTGTAAGTCGCTTTGCCTCATTCGCCATTTTTTGCACCACTTCTTCGGTAACAATTTGTATGGCTAAACCCAAATTGCAATGCTGCTGCAACAATTCATCCGATTCGTTTCTTTTCGTTATGCCAAAAAGTTTTTCCCATTGCTTGTCGTTTGCCATGCGCAAACCTGTGGCATAGTTGAAGTAATCCTGATTTAACCATATAGAACCATCTTCTTTTATGTCGGTGAGTTCGGTTTTTATCAACTGGACATATCGCTGAATATCCGGTGAATCGGGGTTGCCGTAAGGCGCAAGTCCCATCAGTTTATACTCACCGCTGTTTACTTTAAAACCAAGAAAATAAGTGAATGCCGAATATAACAATCCAAGCGAATGCGGAAAATGCAATTCTTTCAAAACACTAATCCGGTTGCCGTTTCCATGACTTATAGAAGCGGTTGCCCATTCTCCAACGCCATCAATCGTAAGTATCGCAGCCTCGTTAAATGGCGAAGAATAAAACGCACTTGCCGCATGAGAAAGATGATGCTCGGGAAAAAGAAATTTTGTTTTCTTTTTATCGTAACCTTCAATTTTTGAAAGCTCTTCGTGCATCATGCGTTTCAAAAACATTTTCTCTTTCAACCAAACCGGAATAGCGGTAATAAAAGACTGAATGCCTCTTGGCGCAAAACCGTAATAGGTTTCGAGCAGGCGTTCAAATTTTAATAATGGCTTGTCGTAAAAAGCAATGGCATCAAAATCATTGATATGGATACCCGAAAACTTGCAGCAAAATTCAACGGCATTTACAGGGAAAGACGCATCGTGCTTTTTGCGCGTGAATCGCTCTTCCTGCGCTGCTGCAATAATTTTTCCATCGCGCAACACTGCTGCTGCCGAATCGTGATAAAATGCCGATATGCCGAGAATTTTCATTTGCTGTGCAATGGCAACTTTACAGAATTGAATTGAATTTGTGGTGTTTTAATTATTGACAAACCAATTTGCTCACACAGAGTTCACGGAGAACACAGAGAAAAATTTAAGAACCGCTAATGGCATAAGGTTTCGGCTTCGCTGCCAATGACACATTTCTAAACTGCTTGATAATCAATTAGTTTAAAACTGTG
>CAYTGJ010000242.1:0-3584 GCA_964437245.1 uncultured Chitinophagaceae bacterium | reverse complement strand
ACTTAAAAAAGAAGAAATCTATTTTACAACTGTCCAAATTTTGGGAGGGTTACAATACTCCTTCAAAATTTCCCGTACGATAAACGCTTCCTTCTCTTCCCGGTCGCGGCAAATCTCTTCCAGTTCTTTTTTGTACTTATCGCTGAGATAAGTTACGACACGATTGGCAACACTTTTATTGTCCAACTTTTTATTGATGATTTCATCCATAATTTAATAATGTTAAAAAATTAATATACTGTATGATTCCCCTGTTTTTCAATAGAGAGGATTGTGCTAGCGATTAGCATAAACATACAAAATCAAGATGCAGTATATCTGCATAGGGAAGGCGAAATCTCAAGATGTGGAATATTTGACCAGGAATGTTAACCCCCGGCTGGCGCAAGCATATCGCTTGTGCCTATTATATCACAGCCCTCTGGGCGAACTGACAAAGAACGAAAGCTGAATATACTAAATATTAAAAAGAATGACTGATATAATTTTCCGAGGTCAAATATAAAAATACTATCTTCTGACAGACATAATACACCGCCCAGAGGGCTACAAAACAAAAAGCACAAGTCACAGACTTGCGCCAGCGGGTAATATGATCCGACACAAGAACATCCTTAGGTTGTTTTTGAAAATTTATCATTGAATATAATACAAAAGAATTCCCAAATTATAAACGCTATGAACTATAACAGTTCCTCTATATCTGGCCCTGTACCCCGCTTGCGCAAGCGGGGGGGGCTACAAGATATAAAGCACAAGTCACAGGCTTGCGCAAGCGGGTTGTCAATTAAATGTTTTACGATTATTACAACGATAACAACAATAGCTGCCGGAATAATTATAGGAATAGCTGGAGCAATTGCAAAAGCGGCTTTTCCTCCATCATCACCTATTTTCATTTTCCCCTCTGAAGTTCCTGTTACTGGCTTTTCACCCATCACCACCACTTCATCCAACATGGGCTACAAGATATAAAGCACAAGTCACAGACTTGCGCAAGCGGGGACTTCCTCTTTCATCCTTATACACCTATCCCAAAATAAAGTATTTTTTCACTTCTTTCTGAAACATAAAAGATGTAATTAATAATTTCAGCATGATCATATTTAACCTCAACCCAAATAATAATTAATGGCTCGTTTATTTCAGTAGATTTATTAAAAGAAAAACCTGTAACGTCTATACTTTTATATTTTCCATATTCCTGATCAATCTGCCGTGATACAATTAAGGCTTCTTTTATGATAGTATCAGAAATTTCAGTTTCACTCATAATTTCTCTTAGAGCTTGATAGTCTTGTTTATTACTTAAAGAAAAAAAACTTATCGCATTTTTAATTAAAGGAATTGCAGATATTAATTTTGAAATTTCGTAACCCTGCTCAAATTTCTCAGTATCATTTTCAATTACTATTTTCAACATATCAAATTTATTATAATCTTCTTTATTCATTTCTTGAATAATTCGATATGCAGATAGTGAAGTTACTTTTTCATGAGAGTAGTTTTTAGCATTTTTAATATTTTTAAAAATAAACACCAATGTTTTTAAACCACCTTCCTTACTATCAATACTATTGGATATCAATGTAGTATAACTATCAGCAGCCCAAAAGACAGCAGTCTTTTGGGCTGCTTCATTGTATTCTTTAGATACACAACCAGATAAAAATATAATTATTAATAAAATTTCAAACCGAAATATTTTCATTTTCTTCAAATTTATAATTATTGATTTCCTCCTATAGAAATAGGCTTTGATGTAAAGTAAATAGAGTTTTTTGTAACCATACCTGCTTTAACATTAGGATTACCTTTCAACATAACGCCTATCTTAGTTGTGCCATCTGAATTTATTTCACCTTTTAATGGTACAAAAGGTGTTGGGATCGCTAGAGAACCTTCAACATAAGAAGTTGTTTTTGATGCAACTTTACCTCCTGTATCGCCCATCCTTTTTTCACTTATAAATACAAATGCATTAACTTCAGCAGATGGTTTAAAATCCGTCCAACTTGTTTTGGGGAATTCTATCTTACTCATTTTCAAATTTTCAGTATTAAAATAATTAAATGACATATGGAAGGAAATATTATCTTCTGTAGTACCTAAAATTCTCGCTTCAGCACTAACTGAATGCTTTTGCCAGCCAATTTTAGCAGAGCCTCCAACTCCTCCTGATCCAGTTCCTTCCCACATATCATTTGTAGAATTTCCTTTAGAATTTTCTATAGCCTCCAATGCAGGTTTAAATGGACTTGTTATAACTTCTCCCAATTGACTGAGTTTAGAAATTCCAAGATCAGTACCAATAACATCCTCTAGAATCTGTGCATCTGATTTTGTAGAACTTGAGAAAGGCTCAGAAGATGTATTTGTTGGTTTATAGTTAGCACCTAAAACTGATGGATCAGAAGAAGCTGGATTAGCTTTATTCGCTAACATCAAATTTTGGGGAGATGAACTACTGCCCGAACCACTTGGAACTTTAAGTTGAGTGCCAATCTGCAATTGTTTATCTTGAGCAGGATCAAGATTATTAGCTTTCCTTAATGCGTCAGCTGTTGTTCCATACCTCTTAGCAATACTACCAAGTGTTTCATCTTTCTTTACTTTATGCATTTGGGGGCTATTGGCCGGAGGTTTTCCATCTTTAGGTCCTCCTGGTTCTAACCCATCTACATCAATTAAATTGATAGGCTTATTTCCAGCGTATAGATATGGGCTATAAAAAGGATGTTTTAGAGCTAAAGGGTCTGTAGATGTGAAGCGACATGTCCAGGCATTGTAATAGCGAGCACCAAAATAATACAACCCCGATTCCTCGTCTTTTTCTTTGCCACAGAATCGATACCTTTTCTTTCCATAAGAGCCAAACGAAGTTTCCCCAAAAGGATAATACTCCTCCTTACTCACCAAAGTACCGTCTGTACTCAACAGTAAGTTACTACTTCCCAGATGATCTTCCAAATTATACTTTATGGCGGGAGTAGTATCGTCCATCGAATCCCCAATGCGCCTTGTCGCAACTCTTGAAGAACCATCCATAATATGAAGCGTATTCTGTTCTCCGCTGCCATACCCAATGATCCAGGGGCCTATCTCCAGATCCGGGATCGCCTCACTCGCATTGGCGATCGTATGCTCAAATATCCCATCAATGTACACCGTCGTTTTAGTACTTCCTCCTCCCTGTACCCTAGAAATCTTCTTCACCCGGTTGCCCCCCGCATCGTAAAAATACTGCGTATAGGTACTCGGTTCTTCTGTACTGGTTTGTATATAAAAAGCCTTCAACCGATCCGCATAGTCATAGGCAAAATGACGGTTCGTATCCTCTTGGATAATATTTCCATTCACATCGTGCGTAAAACTGTACGTATTGGCCCCGATCTCTATTTCTTCCAGTTTATTCTTCCCACTTACATAGTTGAATGTTCTCGTAAAGTTCCCTCCACTGGCTACATGCTGCAATTCCTGGATATTGCCCAGTTTGTCGTATTCGTAATATTGCGTATACCCTCGGGAGGCTCCATTATTTTCCGGACGGTATTTGTCCTTCCAGGGCTTAGCCCCTGCTCCGG
>CAYTGJ010000241.1:2526-3614 GCA_964437245.1 uncultured Chitinophagaceae bacterium | reverse complement strand
CCATCCGCCGTTACCCCATGCCCATATATGACCGTTTACGTCAAGGGCAAAACACATTACGTCTCCGGCAGAAATAATTCTTATGTTGTCAAGGGGAGTTCCATCTTTTCTTAACACCGGGCGGGCGTATGAATCGTTGGCAGTTTCATTGCCGCTGTTGGCTGTACTTGCTGCATTCCGTCCCAGTCGTCCGGTGGCTCCTGACCCCCAGGAATAAACTGTTCCGATCCCATCGCCATCCGGATCTACAAGTGCATAACCGGTTATGTCTCCTGCTTCGATTTGTATTACATTTTGAAGATGGTTGCCGTTTGGTATTCGTATATAGCGTGGAGTATTCCGGTTGATGGTTGTTCCGTCCCCTACCTGGCCGGCCGAATTGACCCCCCAGCCAACGGCTTCTCCGGTGTTTAGGATGGCATAGCTATTGTCATTTCCTCCCGAGATGTATTTCACATCTACCAGGTAGTTGGCAAGAGAAGCATGGATAGAGGCTCCGCCGGGAGTTTCGCCTCGTAGTACCCTGGCCGGCACAGACGTACGGGCTGCCGCACTACCAGTTCCGGTGATCCCGGTGGCTCCGCCGTTATTTCCCCACGACCAGGCTCCTTCACGGCAATCCAGCGCAATAAAGTGAGCTCCGGATCCGGCATCTACGGCCTTGATGGTAAGATTGGTTCCGAGCGAAGTAAAGTAAGCATCTGCCGGGAAAATGACTTGTTTGGGAGCCGGATCAGGATTCAGTGCCGATCCGTTTCCTAATAACCCGTCCTGATTGGCTCCCCAGGTATAAACAAAACCATTGGCGCATATAATGGTGGAAACGGTGTTTCCCCCGGAGACTAATAAGTCCTGAGAGAATACTTTTCCGGACATAAAAGAGCATAGTACAGCTATAAGCAAGCTGAGCTTTCTTGCCTTGATCATAAGATTAAGTAGTTTTGAAATTATTAGTTATTATTCCCGAGCTTGCTTTGTTTTTCGTCGCAGTCCAACCTCACGAGATTTTTTAAAGCATCTTTCTTTCTTTTATATATCTGTTTCTGGCTTTTGGTAACCTTTACGAAATATGATTTAAAAATGTTTTC
>CAYTGJ010000241.1:0-2516 GCA_964437245.1 uncultured Chitinophagaceae bacterium | reverse complement strand
GTTGCGATACAGCTTTTAAATGTGGATAATCTCAACAGGCTATAAGTAAACGGGTTAGATATGGTATATAAATAGTATGCCAGCGGAGAGGGGGAAAATGGAGGATTTATCCCGAGATCCTATTTCATAAGGGGAAAGTGTAAAAAATGCCTCCCTAAAAAAGTATATATTTTTAAATTTTTTTTTAAAAAAGGTTCTTGAAATTCTCAGAACCCATTTTGTTGGGAATCTAAATGGGGGTATTCACAAGTAAAAAGCCGTTATCCTCAGGGTAACCGGTTATAGAATAGTTGTAAGGATATGTATGGATACTTCCTTTTGGAGGTTGAGAGAATGAATAATATAGTAAATGCGTTGATCCTGTATCTTGAACCCCGGCCTCTAACCATAAATCTATCCCGGACAATCAATAAAGAACTCTAACTTGTTTTGACCTTGAACTTAGACTTTTTAAAAATCTCCTGGGCATTTTTGTCAGCCATCAGTTCCTGGAGAGTGACGGATGGGTTTTCGCGCATGTATTTACGTACAATCTGCCAGCCCAGCCAGCGTCCGATTCTTCCCGGGCAATTATCCCCGATCATGACCACCTTTGGACTTTCTCCGATATAGCGTTGTTTCGTTTTGTGGTTGGTGTCAAACAATAATTTCTTTTCAATAAAGTGTCCCCAGATTACATCCAGGTTTTTGTCTACCTCCACCATTTCTGCAGAAGTGTACTGAATATTCAGACTGTCCGGCAAACCGGGCATGATCCTTTCCAGGAAATAATGAGCTTTGCCATAATGGATCATTTCAGAGAGCATGGTCTCGTCTTTCGGATCGTATTCATTAAATTTTGAAGAAATAGCCAATCCCATCATCGGAACTATATAGGGTTTCTCATAGCGGGTTAACATATAATCATAAAACTGAGGACGATAACGCGCGTCCTTTCCCAGAAAATAATCAACACCGATCACGATCAGGCTGTCGGAAAAAGCAAAATCACGGTCAAAACGAAAACCACTTACCAGTGTATTAACCTCCGGTACATAATAGTCAGGATAGTAGTATTTAATGTAGCTGAACATCCCGTTTATTTCTGCACGCAGATCAGAAAAGTCGCCGTAAAATTTTTCGTTGTCCTGGTAGAACTCTTTAAACGTCGGGTTGGAGTACATCTCCAGGAGCTGATTCAGAAATGGGGTTTCATTGGCCGCATTGGGAATTTCCAGGTATTTGGCAACAAACAAAGGATGCTCTTTTAAAAAGGCAGAAACATCTGCAGTGGATTTGAACTGGAACATTTTGTGTTCAAGACGTTCTATTTTCACATCCACTTTTATCTTTTCAAATGTATCCGCTTTGATGACGATTGCTTCTTTTTCAGGAAGATTAGTCGTTTTTGTTTCACAACCGGTCAGAATACTAAACGCTCCGGCACAAATGATCAGCAGAATTTTTTTCATAGAAGTTATAAGGTCTAATGATTCGCAATTTATAAATTTTACAACGATGCTTTATAGAAAACGCTCCGGAAATGCATTTGAGTACAAAAAGAAGTTGATTTAAAAAAGAAGTTGCTTATCTGACAACAGCCGTAAAATTTATCTGAAACAATCTGTTTTAAAATTATACAGAATACAAAAAAGGATACAGGCTCATCGTTGTTTTAAACAATATCCTGTGGATAACGTGGTGGACAAATTTGGTTTGTCATGAGGCTATTTAACTAAAATCCCCCATCTTTGCAGGGAATAATCAACTTAATACAACATACGATAATGAGTTTAGTAGTAGTAGGTTCGGTGGCATTTGATGCCATTGAAACCCCTTTCGGAAAAACAGATAAAATCATCGGAGGCGCAGCCACCTATATTAGTCTTTCTTCTTCTTATTTTACCAAAAAGGTCAACCTGATCGCAGTGGTGGGAGGAGATTTCCCTAAAACAGATATACAGTTGCTCGAATCGCACGGTGTGAATACAGAGGGACTACAGATCAAGCAAAATGAAAAGTCATTTTTCTGGTCCGGAAAATATCACAACGATATGAATACCCGTGATACCCTGGTGACAGAACTGAATGTACTGGGGACGTTCGATCCGGTGGTGCCGGACGCCTATCAGAACTGTGATTTCCTGATGCTGGGGAACCTTTCTCCGAAAGTACAGAGCACGGTGATCAGCCGGTTAAAGAAAAGACCAAAGCTGATTGTCATGGATACCATGAATTTCTGGATGGATATTGCCATGGATGATCTGAAAGAAACACTCAGTATGGTAGACGTGCTTTCCATCAACGACGAAGAAGCCCGCCAGTTGTCCAAAGAATATTCACTGGTAAAAGCGGCCAAGAAGATCATGAACATGGGGCCGAAATTTCTTATCATCAAAAAAGGAGAACACGGGGCAATGTTGTTCTATCAAAACCAGGTATTCTTCGCTCCGGCCTTGCCGCTGGAAGAAGTATTTGATCCAACGGGAGCCGGTGATACGTTTGCCGGAGGTTTTATCGGATACCTGGCAAGTACC
>CAYTGJ010000240.1:0-3750 GCA_964437245.1 uncultured Chitinophagaceae bacterium | reverse complement strand
TAATTCCCATGGAAGCATTTTTTTATCTAGATGTCCGCTGAATTCTTTGCGCTCTTTTTGTACAAAGGAGCGCTCTTCTTTAGTGGATGGTTTAAATAATTCGTTAAGAACTTTATGGACTATTTTTACTGCTTTCTCAACAGAGATCTGGTACCCTGTTGTTCGTAGTCTTCAGACTACGAACTCAGGATAAAAATGAAGTCTGTGACTTCACGCCGCAGGCGCATCACTGCAGTATAGTCCAATACAGGATATTTATTCTATAAAAGAGATTTTTACTAATCCAGGTATGCCAGTATAGTCTCTGGCGCTAGAGTATAGGTAGTGATGAGGTTCCTCAACAAATCCAGCTCTGACAGGATTCATATGAATATAGTCTAGTTTTTGTTCCATGAATTTATTGGTAAATAGTTCTTCAGGATGGTTGTCCTGTTGCCAGAACTGGTAGTTTTTATTTCTGGAATTTTTTTCTGCTGCCGATCTAAAGAACCAAAGCATCCAACGCTTTCTGCTTTCCTGAGGATTTATTTCAATTTCTCCGGTTATTTTAGCGGAGGTGAATTTTTTGAAGTCTCTCATAATATCACTGATCGAAGGTTCTCCACTTCTGGAGATAATCATATGTACGTGATTTGTCATGATTACCCAGCTATGCACTAATAATCCTTTTTTATTAATACAATGATTGAGACTTTTAACAATAATATCTCTGTAACATTGTCTACTTAATGTATCGACCCATTCTACAGTGGAAAAAGTTACGAAATACATTCCATTGGGGTTAGCGAAATTGTATGATGAAGCCATTTTGAAAAAAAATAAAAAATAATTAGTATCTTCAAATATATGGTCAGCAAAGATTAAATCCAAACAGGAAAGTATGGGAGTTCTATATGTTGCAGTGATTCGCCTGCGGCGAGAAGTCTGAAGACTTCTATTTATCGAAAGTTCGTAGTCTGAAGACTACGAACAACAGGGGTATTAGCGAATTCACAGATATCAATGGAGGGTAGTTTGAATGGGAAAATTGATGAGAATGGGGCTAGTCTTACTAAATATCGTGACTTGTTTAATGTGAAGCCAAGTGCAGAAAATTATACATATCTTTATTTTAGTACGAATAAAGATATAAAACCTGCAGGAGAAGTTTCTACAACTTTATCTGATCAATATACAGCACAGTTTAGAAAAATTAAATTTACATACAGTACTGATCTGAGATCAGGAAATACTGAAATTAAGCTTGGTTATACGACAAAAGATGCAAGGTTTGTGTTTAAGCGTGAACTGAAAGCTAAAGTTTCTTTTACATTTGCGAATAAGAGCCTTTAATACATTTTATGTTAGTACCTTTCCGTGGTTATATATTGATAATTAGTATAAGGGTTGTCTCTTTATTTATTTTTCTAATATATTTGAGTGATAACCCTTATGTTTTTACATTTTTTTCTCCAATAAGTATTATAGAAGGTAAAATAAAAGATATTCAAGATAGGAATTATAATGAAGGGCAAACGACTTTAGTTTATGTAGATTTTAATTATAATAAACATAATATGACTATTAAAGATGACGTTGTATTTGCTTCTTTCTATGGTATAAGAAAAGGTGATTATATGAAAATTATCTTTATAAAGAAGGCTCCCCAAAAATCATATTTATTTATTTGGGGAAATATAATTGTTAAAATAATAATGTCAATATTTCTACCCATATTGTTATTGTATATTATTTGGACTAGATCTACATTAGTAAGAAGATATATTAATTAGAATTCTATTCTAATTATCTTTTTTTTGGAATGTTTATATTGGATGTCAAAATTTAGTACTGTACTTACAGTATCTCTTTTCGCTATTGTCTTTATATTAAGAATAGGTTGATTTTGAGTGTCTGTTTTTTTTATTGAAAACCCTTTTATATTATAACCTTTGATAGGCCCGTATAAGCTATCTATTTTATGTAAATGGCTTTCTATAGCATCTTTTGGTATTTTCTCATCGAATAAACTTAGAGCAGCATTGGGATCTATTTGATAAAAATAAAATTTGAGTAAAACGTTTATGGCTTATTAATTAAATATGGGAATAGGGAGAACCTTAACTTTAGTTTTTGATAAACGACCTTCATTTGAGAAAATAGTATCAAAACTTAGACAATCGTCAGATTTTGAGATTGAAGTAAGGCCACTTGAATTTGGCATAACAGTAGTTGATATTCAAAATAATAAAAGTGTCGGTATTTATTATGTGGATGCTAAGAGCATAAAAGAGAGTATTGTTAAATTAAAGGAATATGATTATGATCACTTGTATATATTAACAGATATAGAAATACCTCCTATTGCAAATAAAATATTATCTATTTTGTATTCATTAGGAGGGAAGGATTTTGATGAATAATATAAATTAAAAATGTCTGAAACTAGAAGCATCAATAACGGCAGAGGCACCTCTGCCGTTATTATTTACGTTGTTTTTTGGAGAGCTCGCTTTTGTCGAGATATTCTTTAAGAATCTGTCTAACGAGAGCCGCTTCCTTTTCCAGGAGGTCGTTGCAGAGAGCTTGGAGTTTAGCTTTGTGTTTTTCGCTGAGGTAAGTGACTACCCTTTTGTTAAAACTTTTCATGGAGTCAATATAGAGACCCCTGTTGTTCGTAGTCTTCAGACTACGAACTCAGGATAAAAATGAAGTCTGTGACTTCACGCCGCAGGCGCATCACTGCAATCTAGGCCAATACAGGATATTTATTTTGTAGTCGCTCGGTTCTTTGCCAAGTGACCATTATTTATGGACTTTGTCCGGTATTGGAATTATGATTTTATACTTTCGTCACCTCATTGTCTTTTTTTAAATTTTTCTGCCCACCCTTATAAGAGTTGATAATATTACGGCTTTCATGTTCCCCGCTGGCGCAAGTCTGTGACTTGTGCTTTTTGTTTTGTAGCTCTCTGGGCGGTGCATTATGTCTGTCAGAAGATAGTATTTTTATATTTGACCTTGGAAAATTATATCAGTCATTCTTTTTAATATTTAGTATATTCAGCTTTCGTTCTTTGTCAGTTCGCCCAGAGGGCTGTGATATAATAGGCACAAGCGATACGCTTGCGCCAGCGGGGCAGGAGGAGCTGTAACCCTCCTTGCGAAGAAGCGGAAAATTGTTTTTCTCCAATCATTACGGCTCAAGGGTATAACCAAAATACAGTTCCATTACCTGAAAAGAGAGAGAATATTGCAAAAGAAAAAATTAAACCACATAAAAATACAAATAAACAACCTGAACCAACTAAACCAGCAAATGCAAAAAAAGACGCATTCAGGTTTTATGGAAATGAAAATGATAGAGCAAGGGAAGACGCCAGAGATAAAACCCCTCATGTTGTTAAGTTTGATGATGTCAACCAGAAGCAAGAGGCCAGATATAAAGTAGTACTTATAGTAGGAAAAGTAACCATTGGACCTGATAATACTGCGCTCAAAGTGGGAAGCGAATTATCAGCGAAGGAACAGATTAAATTTGCAGGAGCGGGATCAGTAACTCTTATAGAAACGGTCAATGATAATCCAAACGGAGCTACCTATACTATAACAGAAAAAGGAGTGTTTTATGATTCAGGACAAAGTAGTTACGAAGAGAAAATGTGGAATTATATTATTGATGAATTTAAGAGAGTGAACGAGGAACCTAAACCAAGGGTAGTATAAAGATTTTTGTGTAAACGGTTTAGATAACTGTGTTTCAGAGATAGG
>CAYTGJ010000239.1:0-3763 GCA_964437245.1 uncultured Chitinophagaceae bacterium | reverse complement strand
TGTATCAATGGAACGGGAATCCTCAACAGCTGGATCAAAAATAAAATGCTGGAAGGAGATCACGAACTTACCTATCCGGCCATGAACCAGCTGGCAGAAAAAGCTCCGGCAGGTTCCGGAGGTCTTGTGGTACTTCCTTTTGGCAACGGAGCTGAGCGTGTGCTGGGCAATAAAAATCCGGGAGCACAGATCAGCGGACTGGATTTCAACAAACATACTCTTCCGCATTTTATAAGAGCAGCCCAGGAAGGGATCGTATTTTCCCTTCACTACGGACTGGAGATCATGAAAGGAATTGGAGTGAATCCATCCACGATCAGGGCAGGAGAGGCCAACATGTTTCTGAGTCCTGTTTTCAGTACTACATTTGCTTCCGTAACAGGAGCGGTGGTGGAACTTTATAATACAGACGGAGCGCAGGGAGCTGCCAGAGGAGCTGGATACGGAGCAGGAATATACAAAAGCCTGCCGGAAGCTTTTGCCGGATTAAAAGCCGTAAAAACCATCGAACCGGTACCGTCTCTTCAGGAACAATACCTGGCAGCGTATCAGAAATGGTATACGGTATTGCAGGAAAAATTACAGGCATGATTACCGTAGTACACAGTCGCTGATCAGGTGCTGTGTACAGCATAAAATCACAAACATATACTATACATAATTCAATATTTAGAAACATACACAAATGAAGCAGGTACTGGAAAATAACCACACAACAAGTGTGACGCTGGGAGACAAAGAATATTTCCCTGGGATTGGTAAAATAAAATTTGAAGGAAAAGGCTCACTCAATCCTTTAGCATTCAAATATTATGATGAGCACAAAGTTGTAGCAGGGAAAACGATGAAAGAGCATTTCCGTTTTGCCGTTGCCTACTGGCATACTCTGTGCGGAACAGGAGCTGATCCGTTCGGACCTGGTACCAAAAATTTCCCGTGGGCAGTCACGGCTGATCCGATCGGACAGGCCAAAGATAAAATGGATGCCGCTTTTGAATTTATCACCAAACTTGGAGTACCTTATTACTGCTGGCACGATTTTGACATTGCTCCGGAAGGCGCTTCCCTGGCACAATCCGAGAAAAACCTGAGAGCTATGGTAGACTATGCCAAGCAAAAACAGACTGCTTCCGGGGTAAAACTGTTATGGGGAACTGCCAACCTGTTTTCTCATCCGCGTTATATGAACGGTGCTTCTACCAACCCTGACTTTTCCGTTCTGGCTTATGCAGGAGCACAGGTAAAAAATGCCCTGGACGCCACGATCGAGCTGGGAGGAGAAAATTATGTATTCTGGGGAGGACGTGAAGGATACATGTCTTTGCTCAATACGCAAACCAAAAGAGAATTGGATCACATGGGTAAATTCCTGGGGATGGCACGTGATTATGCACGGAAGCAAGGATTCAAAGGGAATTTCTTTATTGAACCCAAACCGATGGAACCGTCCAAACACCAGTACGATTTTGACTGTGCTACGGTGATCGGTTTTCTACGCCAGCATGACCTTCTGAAAGATTTTAAACTGAATATTGAAGTAAACCACGCTACGCTGGCCCTGCATACCTTCTCTCATGAACTTCAGATAGCCGCCGATGCAGGACTTCTGGGATCGATCGATGCAAACCGCGGGGATTATCAGAACGGATGGGATACCGATCAGTTCCCGAATAACCTGTATGAAATTACCGAATCGATGCTGGTGATCCTGGAAGCAGGAGGACTGCAAGGCGGCGGTGTAAATTTTGATGCCAAAACCCGCAGAAACTCTACCGATCTGGAGGATATCTTTATTGCGCATATCGGTGGGATGGATGTCTTTGCCCGTTCCCTGATGATCGCCAGTGATATCCTGGACAACTCTCCGTATAAAAAGATGAGAGCAGAACGTTACGCTTCTTTCGACTCCGGAAACGGACAAAAATATGAAAAAGGAGAATTGAGCCTGGAAGACCTGAGTAAAATTGCCCTGGCAAACGGGGAGCCTGCTCAGAAAAGCGGAAAACAGGAACTATTTGAAAATATCATCAATCAGTATATCTGATTCGTTCTATCAGACAGGGAGCAGCTACCAGAAAGCTGCTCCCTTTTCATTGTATTCCCAATCTTTGCTGCACATGTTTTCAATTACAGAAAAGTCTTTTGGCCCTTATACCGAATACCGGCTTGTCAATATAGAAACCGGAGCATACGTTTCTGTGCTTCCGGAGCTGGGAGCGACGCTGAATCAGGTCGCACTGCGGAAGAGTGGACGGCTCTACGAATTACTTGACGGAAGTCCCACTTATGAAGTATTTCTGAAAGAAGGAAAACCGAAGTTCAAAGGAAGTAAACTTTTCCCTTTCCCTAATCGGATTGCCGACGGTCAATATGAGTTTGAAGGAAACACTTATCGCTTCCCGGTCAATTTCCCCCAGGAACAAAATGCGATCCATGGGATATTACTGGATTGTGTTTTTACGGTAGAAGAAAAACGAACAGATGATTCTTTTGCGTTGCTCGGTCTTTATTATGAAACAACAGGAACGGAGCAAGGCTATCCGTTCAAAACCGGAATAAAGATCTGCTATACATTAGACCAGGAAGGATTTTCGTGTAAAACTACACTGGTGAACCTGGATCAGCAAAACGTTCCTGTCGGAGACGGATGGCATCCCTATTTTCAGACTGGTACTGTGCTGGACGAATGTATTCTGACCCTTCCCGTGGCACATGCCTATGCGGTAGATCACCGGATGATCCCTACGGGAACTACTTTTCCGGAAAATCATTTTGTAAAAGGAGCAACGATCGGCGATCATCTTTTTGACACAGGATATCAACTGTTAAAAACAGATCAGTCCTGCCTGGCCACTGTATTGTATGACCCAATAAAGGATCTTACGGTATCCATATGGCAGGAGGCAGGAGAGGGGAAATATAATTACGTACAGATATACATTCCTCCCGATCGCAGGAGTATTGCTGTGGAGCCCATGACTTGCCTGGCCGATAGTTTCAATAATCAGACAGGAAAACTGATTCTTGCGCCGCAAGAACGTTGCGATTTCTCCTTTGGATTTAAGTTAGAATAATTCTTCAGGATACCCCGGCTAAATTTTATACTTATTTTTAGATACCGGATTCTAAATACCCGATTCAGGATTCCAGAGAACGAGACAAGGTAATTGGAGACTCTTTCAAAAGCAGCCCTGTTTTAGGGGAAGAATATGAATATGCGGTAGCAATTTCTATACTCCTATATCCCTCTTGAATCAAGTATCCAGATAATCGTACTAAAATTAATCGGAGGACATTCTATAATTTTTATATATTTAGGGCTTGAATATATTCTAACAGTTTAAAAATTCATGTCGGAAACCAAGTATTTGAATGCATTATCAGTAGACTGCATTATTTTCGGGTTTGATGAAGGGGAGTTGAAAGTATTGCTGATCAAAAGAAAAGAAGAACCGTCCAGTGGTATGTGGGCGCTTCCGGGAGGATTTGTAGAACCTACTGAAAGTCTGGACGAAGCGGCCAAGCGGGTATTGCAGGAACTGACCAGCATTCCGGATATTTATATGGAACAGCTTTATACCTTCGGAGAGGTCAACCGTTATCCGCTCGGCAGAGTGATTTCTGTTTCCTATTATGCGCTTGTCAAGATCAGCGATTATAAAGTACAGGCTACAGCCAAAATCGAAGATGTGATCTGGCATCCGATCTCACAGATCAAAGAACTGGTATTTGATCATTCCGTTATTTTGAACAAAGCGCTGGA
>CAYTGJ010000238.1:0-3773 GCA_964437245.1 uncultured Chitinophagaceae bacterium | reverse complement strand
TCTTTGTACGATCGAAACTCCGGAAGGTCCAAACATCGGTCTGATTTCTTCTCTTTGCGTTCACGCAAAAGTGAATCATATGGGATTCATTGAAACTCCATACAGACTGGTAGAAGACGGAAAAGTAAATGTTAAAAAACAACCTGTCTTCCTTACAGCGGAAGAAGAGGATGGACATAATATCGCTCAGTCAAACATTGGTGTTGACATCGATGGTAACTTTACAAGCGATAAAATTAAAGCACGTTACGAAGGTGACTTCCCGGTTGTAGAACCTGAGAAAATCACTTACATGGACGTTGCTCCAAACCAGATCGTATCGGTAGCAGCTTCCCTGATTCCATTCCTGGAGCATGATGATGCGAACCGTGCTTTGATGGGATCAAACATGCAACGTCAGGCAGTTCCGCTTTTCAAACCAGAAGCACCTATTGTAGGTACAGGATTGGAAAAAAGAGTAGCAATGGACTCAAGAGCACTTATTGTAGCTGAAGGCGATGGAATGATCGAATTCGTGGACGCTACTAAAATTTTAGTGCGCTATGATCTTACGGACGATGAGAAGCTGGTAACGTTCGATTCTGAAGTTAAGACCTACGAGCTTGTAAAATTCAGAAGAACCAACCAGGATACCTGTGTAAACCTGAAGCCGATCGTAAGAAAAGGACAGATCGTAAAAACAGGAGACGTTCTTTGTGAGGGATATGCTACCAATAATGGAGAGCTGGCCCTTGGAAGAAACCTTCTCGTAGCATTCATGCCTTGGCAGGGATACAACTTCGAGGATGCGATCGTGATCTCTGAAAAAGTAGTAAGAGATGATATCTTTACATCCATTCACATCGAAGAGTTTGAGCTGGAAGTAAGAGATACCAAGAGAGGTGAAGAAGAGTTGACTTCTGAAATTCCAAACGTAAGTGAGGAAGCGGTGAAACACCTGGATGAAAACGGTATTATCCGTACTGGAGCAGAGATCAAAGAAGGAGATATTCTGATTGGTAAGATCACTCCGAAAGGAGAAACAGATCCTACTCCGGAAGAAAAACTTCTGAGAGCGATCTTCGGAGATAAAGCCGGAGACGTGAAAGATGCTTCTATGAAAGCACCTCCATCTCTAAGAGGTGTCGTGATCGATACTAAATTGTTCTCAAGACCTAAGAAAGATAAAGATCTTAGAGCTAAATCCAAGAAGATGGTAGATAACCTTAAGGCGATCTACAGTAAGGATCTTACAAATCTTAGAGCAATTATCATTGAAAAATTAGCTGTGATTTTGGATGGTCATACTAGTAATGGTGTGAAACATAAATTCGGTGACGAACTAATTTCTAAAGGAGTTAAATTCTCTAAGAAAAATATCGAAGCGAATTTATTCCCAGAGCAAAATAAATACAGAGACGAAAGTAACTACAACGTTCAGGAAGAAGTAAACCTTATCTCCGACGTGGTACTGGACAACTGGACCTCTGATAAATTTACCAACGAACAAATCGTGAAACTGGTTAAGAATTTCCAGATCAAGAGAAATGAAGTAGCGGGTAGATTTAAAAGAGAAAGATTTACTCTTGAAGTAGGAGATGAATTGCCGGCAGGTATCGTGCAACTTGCAAAAGTTTACATTGCTAAGAAACGTAAGTTGAAAGTAGGTGATAAAATGGCAGGTCGTCACGGTAACAAAGGGGTGGTAGCAAGAATCGTTCGCGATGAAGATATGCCATTCCTGGAAGACGGAAGTCCTGTTGATATCGTATTGAACCCACTGGGTGTACCTTCAAGGATGAACCTTGGTCAGATCTATGAAACCGTTCTTGGATGGGCTGGTAGAAAACTAGGTAAAAAATATGCTACTCCAATTTTTGATGGTGCTACAGAAGCAGAAGTTTCTGCTGAATTGAAAGAAGCTGGTCTTCCTGCATTCGGCCGTACTTACCTTCATGATGGATTGTCCGGACATCGTTTCGATCAGCCGGTAACAGTTGGTATTATTTACATGCTGAAACTTGGTCACCTTGTTGACGATAAGATGCACGCACGTTCTATCGGGCCTTACTCACTTATTACGCAACAGCCATTGGGTGGTAAAGCACAATTCGGAGGTCAGCGTTTTGGAGAAATGGAGGTTTGGGCACTTGAAGCATTCGGTGCAGCAAATATCCTTCAGGAAATCCTTACCATTAAATCGGATGATGTGATCGGTAGAGCGAAGTCTTACGAGGCAATCGTGAAAGGCGAGAACATGCCGAAACCAAACGTACCGGAGTCATTCAACGTATTGGTGCACGAATTGAGAGGTCTTGCACTAGAGATCACGATGGATTAGTAAAAAGTTGAAAGTTCAAGGTTAAAAGGTTTAAACTTTTAACCTTGATACATAAACTTTGAACTTTAAAATATTAGAACATTATAAACCATAACAATAATGGCTTTCAGAAAAAACAAGAAAATTAATCAGGATTTCAGTAAGATCACCATTAGCCTGGCCTCTCCTGAATCTATCCTGGAAAGTTCTTACGGCGAAGTTACTCAGCCCGAAACCATCAATTACAGAACATACAAACCAGAAATGGGAGGTTTGTTTTGCGAAAGAATTTTCGGTCCTGTAAAAGACTGGGAGTGTCACTGCGGAAAATATAAGAGAATCCGTTACAAAGGAATCGTTTGTGATCGTTGCGGAGTGGAGGTAACGGAGAAAAAAGTACGTAGAGAGCGTATGGGGCATATCGAGCTGGTAGTTCCTGTAGCGCATATCTGGTATTTCAGATCGTTGCCAAATAAGATTGGTTACATGTTGGGATTACCAACTAAAAAACTGGATCAGATTATTTACTACGAAAGATATGTGGTAGTTCAATCCGGTATTATGGTGGAAGAAGGTGTAAATTACCTTGATTACCTGACCGAAGATGAGTACTTAAATATTATGGATAAACTTCCAAGAGAAAACCAACTCCTGGACGATACAGATCCAAATAAATTTATTGCGAAGATGGGTGCTGAGGCACTTGAGATGCTTCTTTCAAGATTGAATCTTGATGAACTGTCCTATAGCCTTCGTCACTCTGCTGCGAATGATACTTCTCAGCAAAGAAAAGCAGAAGCACTGAAGCGTCTGAAAGTAGTAGAAGCATTCCGTGAGTCTAACTCAAGAATTGCCAATAAGCCTGAGTGGATGGTCGTGAAAATGGTTCCGGTTATTCCTCCAGAACTTCGTCCGCTTGTTCCGTTGGATGGAGGTCGTTTTGCTACTTCTGACTTGAACGATTTGTACAGAAGAGTAATTATCAGAAATAACCGTCTGAAGAGACTTATAGAAATCAAAGCTCCGGAAGTAATTCTACGTAACGAAAAGCGTATGCTTCAGGAAGCTGTAGATTCTCTTTTTGATAACTCAAGAAAAGTGAATGCGGTAAGATCAGAAGGAAACAGAGCATTGAAATCTCTTTCAGATATGCTGAAAGGTAAGCAAGGTCGTTTCCGTCAGAACTTATTGGGTAAACGTGTCGATTACTCTGGTCGTTCTGTAATCGTTGTAGGTCCGGAATTAAAACTACACGAATGCGGTCTCCCAAAAGACATGGCTGCTGAGCTTTTCAAACCATTCATTATTCGTAAACTGATTGAAAGAGGTATTGTAAAAACCGTTAAGTCAGCGAAGAAAATTGTAGATAGAAAAGATCCTGTAGTTTGGGATATTTTGGAGAACGTATTGAAAGGACACCCTGTGCTTCTAAACCGTGCTCCTACGCTCCACAGACTAGGTATTCAGGCTTTCC
>CAYTGJ010000237.1:1872-3814 GCA_964437245.1 uncultured Chitinophagaceae bacterium | reverse complement strand
GCCGTGGTCATTCCTTTCCAATATGCGAGAGGGTATCAATTCAGTGAAGGCCTCGCCTTTGTAAGCGATCCGCAGGATCCATCTTTGTATAAATGCATAGATCTTCAAGGGCAGGAACAATTCAAGCTCCCCGCCCGCTGGACTCCGGACATTGACGGCTATCAAATGAACAGATGCAAAGTGACACAAGGGACTCCTTTGGGCTTTATCAATAAAAAAGGCGAATTAGTGATCCCATTTGACTACCACTGGCTCAGCGGTAATTTTATTCCTTCCATGGAACTGGCACGGGTGACCAAAACAAATGAGCAGGATAAACTTACCTACGGACTGATCGATAGTTCTGGCAATGTGATCGTTCCTTTTTATTATCAGGAAAAAGAACTTTACATTACGGACAACCATATCGGGTATATTACCCAAAACGGCAAAACCACTACTTTCCGTCATAAGAACGAGCTTATTTCAACAAGCACAGCCGGCAGTAACAGCGGTTTTTCGGATGCACTTTCTCTGGGAAAAAATGCTTTTGAGAAAGGTCAATATGAGAAAGCACTGGCCTATTTCCGCGATTTCCAGGTACACCGTACTCCGGAATCGCTTTATTACATAGGAAGGATGTATGCCGAAGGAAAAGGAGTCTCTCAAAATACCATCCTGGCCAGAAAATGGCTGCAAGCTGCTGCCGAGAAAAAATATGCTCCGGCACAGGAGCTTCTGAATACATTGTCCTCTACCAAAGACTGATCGACCATGAAAAAAATTCTATTCCTGTTTACCGGATTTTTGCTGTGTGGAATTACCTCTTATGCACAAAAATATGAACTCAGAGGTTTTAAATCAGGCTGCCTGGAGGGCAACTGTGAAAACGGCCGGGGAGTTTTTGCCTTCTTTGAAAAATGGTACGACGAAGGACCGATTTTCAAAACAACGCCGGCAGTCATGATCAATTATTATTCGGGAACTTTTGAAAACAATAAATTCAGGAAAGGAAGACTTTACCGCCAATACGTACCCGTAAAGGTTACCAAAAAAGATTATGAGGGCAAATACAACGGTCTTTATATCTTTTCGCCCATTGATAAGATCAGTCCCTATACCGACTATCATGCGGACGATTTTATTTATGCCGGAGAATTTAATACTGAAAACAATTACCATGGTGCAGGAAAACTGTTCAGGGAGAACTACTACTACGAAGGTATTTTTAACAATGGAGACCTTGTCGTAGGAACCAGGTATTCGTATACCCCCGGAGATACCGTTGTCTCCATGCAGGGATACTTTAAGAAAGGCTTCTGCTTTTTATACGGTACCATGGAGCATGCCAACGGGATCAGGCGAACAGGTCTGTTTCAGGACAACGTATATTCTAGGCAAGCTCCTACGCCTATCGGACTGATCTCTTCCTTCGACTATCTTAAGGGACGTGAATGGGAAGAATATTATCCTCTCAGCAAAAACGATACGTTAAACCTCCTGCTCGCCCGGCAGGAACATTCGATGGCTGCTGTGCCAGGACCGGAAGTAACCCTGGAGGTCTCGATCAAACAAGATCCCTACCTGGCTTCTTACACGCCCTCCAAACTGCTGTACACCGGACAGGTCAAAAACGGGCTGCCGCATGGCAAAGGACGGCTGATCAACCTTAATTATGAACGGGAAGGAATCAGCTTTTTCTATCACGGTACTTTTAAAAACGGCCTGCTATATGGAAGTGGATATCTCTATCATCAGGATATCAGTGGCACACTTGTGTACGGCCCCAAAAACGAACTGGCCTATATGTCCGTTTCATATAGTAACCCTAAAGCAGAATACCACAGGATGTCCTCCTTCTCCGGATTCATGGCCAACGGAAATTTCAATGGAAAAGGAACCAAATCCATTTATATTCCTTTCAAAATGAAAACCCGCAATACCGAACAACCCTATGCAGGCG
>CAYTGJ010000237.1:0-1862 GCA_964437245.1 uncultured Chitinophagaceae bacterium | reverse complement strand
TTTCAAAATGATCGGAACTACCGAAACACAGTCGGGTTATTTTGTAAACGGGGTATTTCATGGCAACGTCTACGTAAGTTCTGTCAATGGTAACGGAAAAGTAACCTACGATCACGGAGTGATCACCAGCTCCACGATCAAGCCTTCCAGTCATATGTTAAAAACAGGTTCTGTAGTCATCTACCAAGGACAAAAGGCAGCAGTAGTACATCGTCCTCCGAATCTTCAGAGCGGCATCATGCTTTCGAATGGTAAAGTGATCCCGGAAGGAAGTTTTGATTTTACCCTGACCACCGAAGCTCCCGATAATTTTATGACGACCTGCTATTCCTGTAAAGGAAGCGGCCGTCAATACACCACGAGAAAGACGGGGACCTATACTTCCTATACGACCGTGACCGAATATTCAGGGTCTACGATCTCCGGGGATTATCTCAAGATAGAAACAAAATCCTATCCGGATACTTATACACAAGAGTCGTATTGCGAAATATGCAAAGGGGCGGGTAAGGTATTTAAAAAATAAGACTCTATTCCCTGATTTAGTTGTTCTGTTGACAAAAGGTTTGTGAGGACACAAACCGAAGCTTCGTATAGAATTATTGTTAGTAGCCATCGTTTATGTCTTCACAAACGACTTCATTTAACTGAATTATTAAATCAACCAAATCAGGGAATAGAGTCAAAAATAATTATCATGCTTCTTTTCTTGTTCTGTGTATTTCAGAACAAGAAAAGAAGCATGAATTTACTCTGTACCGGTGATTATTTCCATCTTATCATATCTGAAAACTCTTGACTTTGCTGGTTTCTCACCAACCGTTTTCATCTCGTATGATGTGGGGATTCCTTTGTCTTTATAAAAATGTCCTGTTAATCTAAATACTTTATTAAAATAATCAATATTGTAATAAGCCAGAGCTGATTCAGAAGGTTCTATAAAAATACAATCTTCTTCTTTCGCCTCGTATTCAAGATTACCGTTGTAATACTTTGTCTCTATAAAATCTGCACAATCACAGGCCCAGTTTATATAGAATACCTCGATTGTTTCCGTCCTGGTATCTAAATTCGAAGGGCTGTCAAATACGGTTATCGTAAACCTGAAATAATATACTGAATATACTATCGCTATCAGAGTACCTATACTCAAAAGGCCTGTAATCAAAATTCGTTTCACTATTTTCAATCTTCTGTGTATAGGTTTGCCGGAGACAGTGAAATATACGAATTTATTTGCTGCATTCACAGCACCAGAACACCCGCTCATTGAAAACCATGTCAATGAAAACCTTTGGTATATGGATCATCTTTTTCTATCTATTACTCATTTCTTAACCGAAGTTAATGAAGCAGAAAATGATTTCTAATACTTTTACGATCAGAAATAATTCAATAGGAAAAGGTTATGACTACAAGAAAGCTACATTTTCTCTCGGGACTGATTATTACAATTTTTGTGGGGGTTCATTTATTCAACCATGGCTGGAGCGTTTTCGGAGCAGACGAGCATATTGAAATAATGAACTCATTACGTCCTTTCTACCGGAATATTTTTGTCGAAACAATTTTACTATTGGCTGTATTCATTCAAGTAGTTTCGGGACTTACACTTTTTAAAATTAACAGAAAAACGGCAAGTTCAGGATTCGAAAAACTAAACATCTGGACAGGTCTTTATCTAGCCATTTTCATGGTAATCCATGTAAGTGCCGTTTTAGCCGGACGGTTTTACTGGAATCTTGATACCAATTTTTATTTTGGCGTGGCAGGAATAAATACCTTCCCTTTTAACTTATTTTTTGTTCCATATTACGGACTTGCTATATTTTCATTTTTCGGACATAGTGCTTCCATTCACA
>CAYTGJ010000236.1:0-3818 GCA_964437245.1 uncultured Chitinophagaceae bacterium | reverse complement strand
TAAAGGACTTAACATAATGGAGTTCTGTAAGCAATTCAATGCTAGAACACAGGACAAACCAGGTGTTGTATTACCAGTATTAATTACAATTTATAAAGATAAATCCTTTGACTTCGTTGTTAAAACTCCTCCTGCTTCCATATTAATTTTGGAGGCGTCCAAGGCGAAAAAAGGATCTGCAGAACCCAATAGAAATAAAGTTGGCTCAGTTACGTGGGACCAGGTGAAAACTATTGCAGAAACTAAACTACCGGATCTGAACACGAATAAAATCGAGTCAGCAATGAAACAGATTGCAGGATCGGCAAGAAGTATGGGTATTACAGTAACGGGGACAGCTCCGTGGGAAAACTAAATAAATTAAAGTAGCAAAATGGGTAAATTAACTAAAAACCAAAAGAATGCTGCTGCCAAGTACGATGCCACTAAAGAGTATGCTTTAGTTGATGCCGCTCGTATTGTGAAAGACATCACCTTCACAAAATTTGATGCTTCGGTAGATATCGACGTAAGACTCGGTGTGGATCCTAAGAAATCAGATCAGATGGTGAGAGGCATCGTTGCACTACCTCATGGTACCGGTAAAGACGTGAGAGTTCTTGTACTTTGTACGCCTGATAAAGTTCAGGAAGCAAAAGATGCAGGAGCTGATCATGCAGGATTGGATGATTATATTCAGAAAATCGAAGGTGGATGGGTAGACGTCGATGTTATCATCACTATGCCTACAGTAATGGCTAAAGTGGGTAAATTAGGTAAGATTCTTGGACCAAGAAATCTGATGCCTAACCCTAAGTCAGGTACTGTAACGCTTGAAGTTGGTAAAGCAGTTAAAGAAGTTAAAGCTGGAAAGATTGACTTCAAAGTAGATAAGTATGGTATTGTACACACCAGCATCGGTAAAGTATCTTTCTCTCCGGAGAAACTAGTTGAAAATGCGCAGGAAGTGATCGCTACCATTGCTAAACTGAAACCTGCTTCTGCAAAAGGTACTTACGTGAAAAGCATTACGCTTTCAAGTACTATGAGCAAAGGAGTAACAGTAGACAAAGGAACAGTATCGGGGATATAATTCACTATAGACCCAAGAAAACGTAGTTCACATGAAAAAAGAAGATAAAGGTAAAATTATCCAGGAACTGAGCGAAAAGTTTACGCAGTTTAACTACTTCTACATTACTGATGCTTCAGGAATGACGGTAGAAAACGTAAACAAATTCAGAAAGCTTTGCTACGCAAGAGGTATCGAATACAAAGTAGTAAAGAACTCTCTGATTAAAAAAGCTCTGGAAACTACCCAAACGGATTATTCTCCGTTTTATGGTAGCGTATTAAAAGGGTTCTCAGGCATCTTGTTTGCAGAGACCGGAAATGCTCCTGCTAAACTGTTGAAAGAATTCTACACGACAGGAGTTGATAAACCAGTATTAAAAGGAGCTTCAGTAAACAGTGATCTTTATGTTGGTGAAAACCAACTGGAGGCATTGGCTACATTGAAATCCAAAAACGAACTCATCGGAGATATCATCGGTCTATTGCAGTCACCTGCTCAGAACGTACTCTCTGGTCTTCAATCTGGAGGTCAAACCATTTCTGGTGTGCTTAAAACATTATCCGAAAAACCAGAGTAATCAAATAGTAGTAAATTAAAAATTGTAAATCTTAAACTAATAATAAAATGGCAGATTTAAAAGCAGTAGCTGAGCAGTTAGTAAACTTAACTGTTAAAGAAGTTAGCGAATTAGCAAAAATACTAAAAGACGAATATGGTATCGAGCCTGCAGCAGCAGCTCCAGTAGTAGTAGCAGGTGGCGCAGGTGCTGGTGCCGGTGCAGCCGCAGAAGAGAAAACTGCTTTCACAGTAGTTCTTAAAAATGGCGGTGGACAGAAGCTAGCAGTTGTGAAACTAGTGAAAGATCTTACAGGCCTTGGTCTGAAAGAAGCTAAAGAACTAGTAGACGGTGCTCCTAAAAATGTAAAAGAGAACATTGCTAAAGACGAAGCAGAAGCTCTTAAAAAACAACTTGAAGAAGCTGGTGCTGAAGTTGAAATAAAATAAGTTTTAAGCTTATTTTGTTGCACCAAAAGAGCCTAAAACAACGGATAGGCCTGACAAAACAGTCAGGTCTTTTCCTGTTTGTAGGTGCATTTTTGAAGGCTTACAACTGATTTTTAAAGTGGAGAACCATTGGTTCACTTTGAATGTTAATTAGTTACAACTAAATAAATAAATAAGGCGTTGGCTACAATTAAAAAAACTGAAAGGGTAAATTTCGCAAAGGTTAAAAACCTGCTCGATTACCCTGATTTCCTGGAGGTACAAGTCCAATCATTCAAAGATTTCTTTCAAATAGAAACTCCTGCTGAAAACAGGATTCAGGAAGGACTTTTCAAAGTGTTCAAAGAGAATTTCCCTATCTCCGATTCCCGGGAAAACTTTGTCCTTGATTTTATCGATTTTACTATTGATCCTCCCAAATATTCTGTAGATGAATGTATTGATAGAGGTCTTACTTATTCTGTTCCCTTAAAAGCGAAACTTCGTTTGTCTTGCAACGATAAAGATAACGAAGATTTTCAGACGATTGAGCAGGAAGTATTCCTTGGAAACATTCCTTACATGACCGAGAAAGGATCCTTCGTCATTAACGGTGCCGAAAGGGTAATCGTTTCTCAGCTTCACAGATCACCAGGCGTGTTCTTTGCGCAAAGCAAGCATACCAATGGTACAAAATTATATTCTGCCAGAATTATTCCTTTCAAAGGATCCTGGATAGAATTTGCCACCGACGTAAACAATGTGATGTATTCTTACATCGACAGAAAGAAGAAATTCCCTGTCACTACATTGCTTCGTGCTATAGGATATGGCTCCGACAAAGAAATTCTCGATATCTTCGAACTATCCGAAGAAATTGAAGCCAATAAAAATAACATTAAGAAAGTAGTAGGCCGCAAACTGGCTGCCCGTGTTCTGAGAACATGGACAGAAGACTTCGTAGACGAAGATACCGGAGAGGTAGTGTCGATCGACCGTAACGAAGTAGTGATGGAGCGTGACTCGATCATTCAGGATGCTGACATCGATCTGATCCTGGATTCAGGTACAAAATCTGTAATCCTGCACAGAGAGGATGTAAACGTTGCCGATTACACAATTATCTATAATACGCTACAGAAAGATCCTTCCAACTCAGAAAAAGAAGCGGTAGAGCAGATCTACCGTCAGCTTAGAAACTCTGAGGCTCCTGATGAGCAAACGGCAAGAGATATTATTCATAACCTGTTTTTCTCCGACAAACGTTACGATTTGGGAGAGGTAGGAAGATACAGAATCAATAAGAAATTAGGCCTTGATCTGGCTGCCGATACAAAAGTATTGACCAAGCAGGATATTATCTGCATTGTGAAATACCTGATCGGTCTGATCAACTCCAAAGCCATTGTCGATGATATTGACCACTTGAGCAACAGACGTGTAAGAACCGTAGGAGAGCAGCTTTACAGCCAGTTCTCAGTAGGACTTGCCCGTATGGCCAGAACCATCAAAGAAAGAATGAACGTTCGTGATAACGAAGATTTCAAACCGGTTGATTTGATCAATGCGCGTACGTTGTCTTCTGTGATCAACTCATTCTTTGGAACAAACCAACTTTCTCAGTTCATGGATCAAACCAATCCACTTGCTGAGATCACGCACAAAAGAAGAATGTCTGCCCTTGGGCCAGGCGGTCTTTCCAGAGAGCGTGCCGGTTTCGAGGTTCGTGACGTTCACTATACACACTACGGTCGTCTTTGTACGATTGAAACTCCGGAAG
>CAYTGJ010000235.1:0-3845 GCA_964437245.1 uncultured Chitinophagaceae bacterium | reverse complement strand
AGGTGACGACCCTGCATTTGGATGCCACCAGGATCAGATCCTGCAACCCCATGATCTTGGAGACTGCCGCTGCCATTTCAGGGGTAATACTCAGCCTGATATCATGAAGGGTTTCGCTGTCGGCATGGTCAGACAGAAGCCAGTTGCGAAAATCGCCTACGGTCAGGTGGCTGATATGGTGAAAGGCTTTGTAGTCGTGTGTGTCAATGATCAGACGGGTAACCTCGTCTTGTTCGTAAGGAATGACGGCTTCCGCCAGGAATCTCTTAAGTGGAAGTTCTGAAAGGGCCATTTGTGCTGCCACTCTTTCCTCGTACGATTGAGCCGCTACTCCTGCCAGTTGATCGCCTGAACGCAATGGAGTAGCTTTGGCCAAAAGCTGTTTCAGACTTTCAAACGTATAGACATGAGCACCGACAGTATGTTTGTACATGGGAAAAAGAACGGAAGTTCAGCCAACTAATTATTGAATAAAAGATAAGAATTCCGGTTCGTTAATTGAACCGTAGAGGATTAAATTTATGTTGTGATTAAGTTAACCAAAAAACAAGGGAAATGAAACAGAATCTAAAACTTTTCTTTTATATAATCGGTTTAAGTAGTACTTTGAGTGCTTGTGTACAGCAGCCGAACAATAAAATAGTTGTGAATTCAAAAGATAGCCTTGATATGAGTGACCAGATCAATTTAAGCGAAGAGGAATGGAAAAATAAGCTTTCTCCTGAGCAATTTCATGTTTGCAGAGAGAAAGGAACCGAAAGAGCTTTTACAGGAAAATATTATGACACAAAAGACGAGGGGGTATATAAATGTGCCGCCTGCGGTCATCCGCTTTTTAGTTCTGAAACCAAGTATGATTCGGGATCAGGCTGGCCGAGTTTTTATGATCCTATTGATTCGGGCAATGTAACCAAACATCTTGATAAAAGTTATGGAATGATCCGGACGGAAGTGACCTGCTCGAAATGTGGTTCGCATCTGGGACACGTATTTGAAGATGGTCCGAAGCCTACCGGATTGCGTTATTGCATCAATTCAGCTTCGCTGGATCTGGAGAAAAAATAACATTTCGAATTCCTCTGACAGATCTCATAGCCGGCGTGCAAAGAGTCTTTGTATGCCTAAAACCTTGCGATCATTCTCAGGTTCACAAACCTGGCGGAAAGCGTGTTTGGTACAGCGTATTGATTGTTGTCAAAATCCTTGACCCAGGTGTAGGAAATAGTATTGGCGGCACCCAGGAGATTCAGAATTTCAAGACTGATCCAGAGGGATTCGAGACCTTTTTTATCCAGTTTTTCTTTGTCCTGCAAGGTCAGCAGCTTGGAAAAACCTATGTCTACACGGTTGTATGCAGGACCAGAAAAGAAAGAACGATAGGTTCTGGTCTGAGGAGGCCCGAAAGGAAGTCCTGAACCGTATACCAGATTAAGATACATTTTCAGCGAAGGATTGTTAGGAATATGATCCTGGAAGAAAATGCCTGCGGTGATGCGCTGGTCTGTAGGCCGGCGTATGTAGCCTTTCCCGTCTCCTTCCACATCTTCTTTCGTATTCAGGAAGCTAAG
Organism: uncultured Chitinophagaceae bacterium; assembly: GCA_964437245.1. Taxonomy (GTDB): domain Bacteria; phylum Bacteroidota; class Bacteroidia; order Cytophagales; family Cytophagaceae; genus JANYCO01. The sequence continues at coordinate 2,277 of CAYTGJ010000235.1, read as the reverse complement.
GCTGAACCATGATTCTTCTCCCTTTATAAACTCGCCGCTCACTCTCAGGTCTACCCCGGTAGCATATGCTCTGGCATTGTTCAGGGCATAATAGCGTAAACGGACATTGTCCATGTCATAAGGAATGACGTTGGTCAGGTATTTATAATATACCTCTGAAATAAATTTAAACGTTCGGTCCCACATCATAAAATTATAATCGGATCCGACCATGATATGATACGAAGTCTGGGCTTTGATTGCCCGGTTGATCGTGCCATCGTAAGCCCTCATTTCCCGGTAGAAAGCAGGCTGCTGATATACTCCTGTCGCCGCTTTGAATACAATGTCCTTTTTCCAGCGTGGAATAAAGGCATACTGAAGCCGGGGACTGGTGAGGAGCTGCTGGTTCAGCGACCAGTAGTTGAGCCGTACCCCATACGTGATAATATTGACAGAATCCGGTCGCCAGGTATGTTGTACGTAGCCTTGGGTACGGTAGGTATTGAGGCGCATGAGGCTGTTCAGTCGCTCGGTGACGGTGACATATTGAGCAGAATCGTCGAAGGAATATTCAGATATTTTATCCTGAATGATCTCGTTTCCGGCCGATATCCCCCATTGTAGCTGGTTTTTGGAATTCCATTCGTATTGGCCTTTGTGCGACAGTGTGACGATCGTGGCCTGTAATTCATTCCGTGCGTGTCTGAAATTGGAGCCCTGGCCTTTGGTGAGAATACATTTATTGAAGTCGGATGAATTTTGAGCCGTTTCAATCGCACATAATTTGTAAATGGTTTCAATATCGAAAAACTCACGTTCCGAGGAATACATACCGGAAGTCATAAAGTCCAGTTTTAATTTTCCGGATTTATTGAGATGCGAAAGTTTTAACCCGTTTTGAAGGGTATTGTAGTTCATCGTCTCTTTCCCGTCAAATACGATATCCATTCGAAAAGCATCTTGCAGGGTCCCGAAAGTGGTTTGTCTTTTGGTAGGATGAATATTATACTGGTTGATGGCGTAGGTTGTAAGCAGGCTGAGGGTAGTGCGTTTCTCAAAGTCGTTTGGATTTTTACGTTTGGTAAGATCAAAGACGATCAGCGATTGAATATCATAGAAGCGGGGTTTGTATTCTCCTTTAGTGGGCAGGGTGTTGAGGAGGTATTGGGAGTTTTTGTTTCTCGCTCCGATCACGTAGGATATTCGTCCGTTTTTAGTACGGTTTTCCAGGTGCGCTGCAAACCCCAGTATTCCAAGTGTTGCAGAGCCTTTAAAACGTTTGGGCTCCTTGTATTTGATGGAGAGTACCGAAGAAAGCTTATCGCCGTATTTGGCCTGCCATCCGCCGGCTGAAAATTCAATATCGGAAACGAGGTCGGGGTTTACGAAGCTTAACCCTTCCTGCTGACCTGCGCGGACCAGAAAGGGCCGATAGACTTCCATATCGTTTACATACACCAGGTTTTCGTCAAAATTTCCTCCTCTTACCGTATATTGGGAAGAGAGTTCGGAATTACTTACTACCCCCATTCCTACGGTCGCCAGTATTTTATTAAAATCGTTGAAGGGCGAAGGAAGGTATTTGGGAAGCTTGGGATCTATTTTCAGCGTGCTTGCTTCTCCCCGGTTTGCATCCGGATCAAACCTGGAACCTTCGATGGTAACGGTACGGAGCGATTTTATTTCCGGTTCAAGTTTTACCGGATGAGTTTGTTTTTCTCCGGCCTTGAGAGTGGTGGTAAAGGTATATTCCTTATACGATTCGTAAACGATCCGGAGGGTAACGACTCCGGGTTGTACAATGATCGAATAATTTCCTTTTTCATTGGTACGTACTGACAGGTTTCCTTCTGTCCAGATGACTTCTGCGTTGTGAAGCTTTTCGCCGTCGCTTCCCGTAACCGTTCCTTTCAGAATGGCTTGCTGGGCCGTCACTTTTTCAAAAGAGAGGAACAGGAAGAGTATCGTAAGGATTCTTAAAAACATTCCGGTATAGTAACGGCTTTCCTGAAAGGTTATTGTTGCACTCCGGCCAGCTTCTGCTTCAGCTCACGGATCGTGGATACAGGGTCCGGAGAATTGAAGATGAAACTTCCCGCTACCAGTGCATCGGCTCCTTTTTGAACCAGTTGTATACCGGTTTCTGTATTGACCCCTCCGTCGATCTCGATAAGTGCCCGGGAAGAATGGGCGGTGATAAGCTCTTTCAGACGGCTCACTTTCTCATAGGTGGAAGGAATGAATTTTTGTCCTCCGAATCCTGGATTCACGGACATGATCAGGATCAGGTCCAGG
>CAYTGJ010000234.1:0-3847 GCA_964437245.1 uncultured Chitinophagaceae bacterium | reverse complement strand
CCATCTGTCACCATAGCACCGGGGACATACGGAGTTCCCTCCATCGTTGGAGGTTGGACCTCTACGAGTACGGTAGGTGCTATGACCATCGTAGGCGATCAGGTGCTTATCTATCAGGGCCCCGATGTCATTCCTTCCAATTTTGTATATGGATTTAATAATAGCAATAGTACGGTTACTGCTGCCGGCAACTGGCAAACCGGTTCTACCTCCGCCCGCGACAGCGATTTGCCTCCCGGCTTAGTCAACAACCCGGCATTAGACGGTACGATAGCTTCAAGTGCCTTGGCCTTTACAAACAATACCCCCTCAATAGGTTTTTTTGCGGTCAACCTGGTATACATAGGGCCGAAAACTGGTACCCAGACAGCCTTGTTGCAGGCGATCGCTACCCGATCCAACTGGCAGTATACGACAACGACCACCACCGTATACGATCTGAACGTAGGAGGAGCTTATTTTCCCGGCCCTAATCCTGTCTTTGACGTAATCTTGCCGGTTTCGCTCCTGACGTTTAACGCCATACGTACATCCGGAACAGATGTGTCGATTAGCTGGAAGACGGCTTCTGAGAACAACAACAAAGGATTTGAAATACAACAAGCCTATGATGGAAGCCTTTTTCATAGTATAGCCTATACCGATGGAAAGGGCAACAGTACGAGTGTGAATGAGTATTCGGCTACGATATTCAATACGGCCGCCGCTTACTATCGTTTGAAACAAGTTGATTTTGACGGTCGCTTTTCATACAGTCCTGCTGCGTTCGTGGATGGTACGGTACCGGTTTCTGTATCGGTAGGTCCTAACCCGTTTACCGAAAAAATTTACCTGACCGGTGATCGGCAGCAGTTATACCAGGCTATTTTGGCCGATGCTCAGGGTATCCGGCTGGACGGTTATACAGGACAACTGGACGATTTGGAATCGGGGCTGAACCGTACTGTAGCTTCGTTAAAAGCGGGGGTATACCTGTTGTATATAACCTGTTCTCAGAAAACAGAAGTGTTGCGACTGGTAAAAATGGATTGATAGCATTCCTTATTATTCAATCAGACAAAGTCTCACCTGTGCGCATGTTTCATGCGTACCTCATTTTATCGAAGATGCTGCGATAAGATAAGCACTCATGAAACATGAGCGCCAGTGAAAAACCTATATCATATTTGTCAGGATTCCCGAACAAATACGGGAGTGTTAATCGCCTCCGCATCCTCCACAGCTGCTGCACGAACTCCCACAGGAAGAGCCACAGGAGTGATAAGAAGAAGTATCTGTGCTATTGGCATGACTAATTAAAGGAGCCAGAGAGGTGGCAAGAACAGTAGCTCCCAAAATAAAGTAATTCCATTGAAGGTTATTTTCAAATTTTCTCGCTGGCAAAATTTCTTTTTTGTACAATGTGGTTAAGGTACGCTTACAAATAATTTGGGGGAGTGCCCGTAAATGAAAAATAATGACAACAATCAAAATGATTACGAAAGAAGCTATTACATCAACAGGCTTGTCTCTCAGGATTCCCATTGTCAGTCTTATAAAAGCTCCCATTAGCAGTATAGACAGTATTCCGAGATTCACATAGAAAAGTATAGAAAATGCTTTTGATTTTGTAATGTACTTTTTAAACGCATTCACAAAGTTTTCGACGTTGGTAAAAATAGGTTTGCTAACCAACGTCTTCATGAGATCCGAAAAAGAAATTTTAGATGCCTTACTCAAGGCCTTTTTTATTTGAATCTGTTCCGGCAATTTGATGTTATTTTTATCTTTCAGTGTAAACATCTCTTTCGAATCGATCTCAATTGCTTTGGCCTCAACCAGCTCATTTATGTGTGCATAAATCACTCCTCGTATATTCCCTTCTTTCATATAAATAAGTTCTGAGGGATGCAGATGATACACAAAAGAATCTTGGTCAAAACCCCGGACAACAGATTTTAACGTATATGTATTATAAAACCTCAATCCCACAAATACCAATACTGTTATCAATAAATATATTCGTATAAAATCCATACCATCGATTGTCATATACAATGGTTTTAACAGGAAATAAAATGGAACTGCCAGCACGATAAAGGCCAGTATAGCCAGTAATACTCCTGAGCGAAGCTTCATTCCTGCTTTAGGAAGATGTAAACTGTCGTACATATCCTGATACTTCCAGATGGCAGCCGGAGGAACTCCAAAATGTTTCTTATAAAAATCATTGGTCCTTTCTTTGGCTTGCTTAAATTTTCCATACTCTTCTTCCTGGTGTGTAGAAGGTACGTGCTGAATATTTTTTCCTACTAGTTCACATAAATCATGGTAGGACTGAGTGAAGATCAGATGCTGATGCCAAACAATATCTATGATCTTGGAAGGCGATACCATAAAGTCTGCAGTGGCTGCCAGGTACATAAATTTTTTGTATTCCAGAATTGCTTGTTGGGTAAATTCTTTTGACCAAAAATTTTCGTGCGCCAACCTTGTTGAAAAACCGTATTCTACAGAAGCTTGTTCCAGATCAAACGCTTCTACCTTTTTCCATAATTCCTGATTCATAAGTCTATCTTTAGATGGGATTCCGGCGTCAATATACTCAAGTTTGAATCACAAAAAAATACGAGCCAAAGGGTCCTGAGCAGCGACTTCTTCTGCCCTACAAACGTCCCTTCTCGAACGGATTACAGCCTTCTTTTCTCTGCTTTACCATCCTTTATTTATTCGTCTATTAAACAGTTGTTTAATAGATTCCGGACGGTCAGTTTTCATTTTTGTCTTCCGGTGGTTGAGCGGCTTTCGTTTCTGTTTCGTTTCGAAAAAAATACAAGGTACGATTGCTTGGACATATTTAATTCTTGCCCGAATTGTTGAAATGAATTGGTCGCTGGGGTTAAAATTATCTTAAGCGGGGGAAAAAACAGGAGCGATTATGCTGGCGGTAGTGTCCAATGGCCATAAGTGATTTCTTAAAATCTAACAGGCTATAGGTAAGGAAATACAAGATGAAAATCCCGCTGGCACAAATCTCAGACTTGTGCCAGCGGGATTTTTTGATCATTCCGGCAGTTGATAGTTTGGGAAAGAAGAAAATAATCTCAAACTCCGTCGGTTACTTCCGTCTGTCAGCAGCGTAGGCCGCCAGATGTTCAATGTACAGATCGATGGCAGAAAGTACTGCTTGCTTAAATTTGACCGGGTCTACGGTAACCGTGTAGGAAAAGTCGGCCCATCTGGGACCGCTTCCACCACTTGGCATGCCTTTTTTTACCGAAACAATGTAATCTTCAGCCTTGAACGATATTTTGGTGTCGTCTTCGATCATCACATCTTTAAATTGAAAACTTCCCCAATCGGGAGATACGATATCCTGTGGAAGGTCGTACGTAAGAATATTACTGAAGTGGCTGATCCGGATCGTATTGTCAAAACCAAAGCTGTGTTCATATTTTTTGGATTCATGGTCCCCACTGACATATTTTTTATTCCAGTTTATGAGTAATGGTTCTATCAGTAGTGAAAAATTGCAGAGGATGGCATCTGATTTCTGAGCCAGTTTGGCATGTGGGCCCATTTGTGTTTTAGGAAATTTGAAAATAGGTCTTCCTCCTGCAGGGTAGGTCGCCGCAATACCCCATTCGTGTCCTTCTTCCAGTTGTTTGAAGAATTCCCCTCGATTGATAGCTGTTTTTTTTGATAAAAGAGCGTTGTAAGCTTCTTCGTTTTTCAATGATTCCGGTTCTACGATGGTATAGCCGATGCTGGCAAAACGACTTTCGAAGCGTTTCTTAGCTTCATCAGCCAGTTCGTATAGATCATCTTCTGTAAGACCATCCAGGATGGTGACCATTTTGTCCACGCC
>CAYTGJ010000233.1:0-3886 GCA_964437245.1 uncultured Chitinophagaceae bacterium | reverse complement strand
TCTAACCAACTGAGCTACCCCGCCGTTTAATTTGGGAGTGCAAATCTACTAATATTGTTTATGAAAAAAAACATATCGTACAAAAGATTTTTTCTTTATTGTGATAAATAGCGGAAAATAGATAACTTCACGATCCTTTTTAATGCACTGTATATGAATAGAAACAAATTAACATTTGAATTTGAGGTGAATGCCCCGGCATCTCTCCTTTATTCATATCTTACTATTCCCAAAAGTCTCAAACAATGGTTTGCGGACCAAGTAGTAGAAGATAGAGACGGTAACATTAATTTCATATGGGAAGGTGAAGATCACATTGCAAGAATTGGTGCATCCAAACAAAACCAATTTATCCGGTATGATTTTATTCCTTCTAAAGAAGAAGACAAAAAGGATCCTCCTTTTATCGAATTCAGAATCGAGGTGAACGAACTTACTCAAACCAGCTTTATTAAAATCACCGACTATTACATGGAAGAATCGGAACAGGATGCCACTGAACTATGGAAAAACCTGATCACAGACCTTAAAGACGTTATTGGCGCTTAACCCATGAAAATCGCTCTGATTGCCGGGGCTACGGGCCTGACAGGAAAATCGCTTTTATACGCTCTGCTGGATACAAAAGAATATGTACGTATCTTTATTCTTGTAAGAAGGGAACTGGCCATAAAAGATTCCCGTCTTACTCAGATAACTTTTGACTATGACAATCCGGACCATTACGATAACCTTCCTGTAGCCGATGACATTTTCTGTTGTCTAGGTACTACAATTGCGAAGGCAGGGTCTCAGGAAGCCTTTCGCAAAGTGGACCTGGACTATCCTGTCAGACTAGCAGAAGCCTGCTCACACAAAGGTTATAAAAAATTCCTGATCATCACAGCATTAGGCGCAGACCAAAATTCCCGTTTCTTTTACAACAAGATAAAAGGAGAAGCTGAAAACAAAATAAAAACGACTGCTTTCGATAGTATTTATTTCTGCCGCCCTTCCCTTATTTTAGGAAACAGACCGAAAATTCGTATCGGGGAAGAAATCGGAAAAGTACTGGCGAAATTCACTTCTCTGCTTTTGTTCGGCCCTCTCAAAAAGTATAAAGCAATCCAGGCCTCTACCATCGCTAAAGCCATGATTGTACTGGCGGGTCAAACAAATCCCGGTATCCATACAATAGAATCTGACAAGCTTTCTGAACTTGGGAAGAAATAAAACAGTATGAAGAAATTAGACAGACTTGTACTGGGCGCTTACATCGGTCCTTTTTTAGTGACCCTTCCGGTAATTGTATTCATATTCCTGGTTCAATTTATCCTGAAATACATAGACGAACTGGTAGGAAAAGACATCGGATTTGGACCTTTTTTCGAGCTTGTATTTTATTTCAGTCTCAACCTGTTGCCAACATGCCTTCCTTTGGCCATCCTGCTGGGGTCGCTGATCGCTTTTGGTAATATGGGAGAACACAACGAACTGACAGCAATCAAAAGTTCGGGGATCTCACTAGTAAGGATTCTTCGACCTGTATTCATCATGGTCATGGGACTGACCCTGTTCATTTTCTGGTTCAACAACAACATGGTTCCGAAGATCAACCTGAAGGCCTATAGCCTGCTGTACGATCTCAGGCATAAAAAGCCTGCCCTCGACCTGAAAGAAGGAGGCTTTTACAATGGTTTGCCAGGCTATAGCATTAAAGTATCCAAAAAATATCCGGACGGCAAATCGCTGAAAGGATTACTAATCTACAATCATGTTGAAAACAGGGGAAATATCCAGCTCATTGTAGCAGACTCCGGTCAGATGTATACTTTTCATCATGATAAATACCTGGCACTTGAATTATTCAACGGACACGATTATACGGAGCAGCTTGACAACAATAGTAATACGTTGCACCCCAGAAAATTTGTCCGGACCGATTTTGAAAGAAGTAAAATCTCCTTTAATCTGACTTCTTTCGACCTGAAGAAAACGGAAGAAGGCCTTTTTAAAGGGAATAGAATTATGCGTAATATCGGTGAGCTGACAAAAGATATTGATTCACTTGCACACTTATATGATTCTACCAGCATTATGTCGCAAAAAGGGACTGCTTCCCTTTATTATTTTTCAGGAATACAGTCACTGCCAGGAGCCGATACATTGTACCAGGATACTTCTTTTATCCGGTACGACAGCCTTTATGCAAACCTTACTCCTCTTCAAAAAGAAAAGATACTGAACATCGCAGCCAATCAGGCCAGAAGTCTGAAATCCTATGTTCATAGTCAGGACGAGCGGCTTACCTGGATCAGCAGGGAAAAGAAATATTTCCAGATCGCCCGGCACCAGAAATATTCCCATTCGCTTATTTGTCTGATCTTTTTTATCATCGGAGCTCCATTAGGAGCAATCATCAAAAAAGGAGGCTTAGGAGTCCCAATGATCATCTGCATCGTCTTTTTTGTGATCTACTATATTATTTCCATGACTACCGAAAAATGGGTCAAGGAAAATGATTCCGATTCAATGGCCCTGATCATATGGTCGCCTCTTATGATATTGCTTCCTTTCGGCCTGTTTTTCCTCCGGCAAGCCAGAAATGACTCCAAAGTCTTCGACATGGATCTCTATGCTGTTTACTGGCATCGTTTCAAAGCTTATCTTGGTAGAAACAAAAATAGCTTGTCCTAGATAGATATTAAGAAGGTCCCGGCTAAATTTTATATTTATCTCAAGATACCAGATCCGGAATAAGAACCATCAGGATTAGTTAGTTTCTATTCCCGTGGCCTTAAATTCCAAAAACTGGTCTAATTCATATCTTATTATTGCTTATTTTGCCTCCTGGATTTGGTATCTTATCTTTGAATTAATTTCTGATTATAAGGAATACTCCGGCAAAATAACACACTAAAAATAAGACAGTTAAATACACACAAAAGATTAAAGAGACGATATTTGGATAAGACAAAATAAAATTTTAATTTTGCAGCTTATTATACGTGTAAAAACTTAAAAAAAAGCTGATATACTAAGATGTATTTGACGAAAGAAAAAAAAGCGGAAATTTTTAAAAATCAAGGAAAAGCAAAGGCTGCCGCAGATACCGGTTCACCTGAATCACAGATAGCTCTTTTCACATTCAGAGTAAACGAGCTTACTCAACACCTGAAGACACACCCTAAAGATTTCTCTACAAGACTTGGTCTTTTGAAATTAGTAGGAAAAAGAAAAAGACTATTAGACTATCTGAACAGAGTTGACATCAACAGATACAGAGCGGCCATCGCAGATAATAACCTACGAAAATAACCATTATTACATGGTATGATAATACGGAAGAGGGGATTCAAACGGGTTCCCTCTTTTGGTTATAATTTCAGAGGGTTAATGCCTTTTCTGTTTTTGCAATTTTTCCAACATTATTAACGATATTAACAATGCTTCCTAAAATAATAACAAAAAAAATCACTTTAGACGACGGCAGGGAAATTACGATCGAAACCGGCAAGCTGGCAAAGCAAGCCGATGGTTCGGCAGTAATAAGAATGGGAGACACCATGCTTCTTGCTACCGTAGTATCAGCTCCTGAAGCAAAACCAGGAGTGGATTTCATGCCTTTGTCTGTAGACTACCAGGAAAAATTTGCGGCTACAGGCCGTATCCCAGGTGGTTTCCTTCGTAGAGAGGGTAAACTTTCAGATTACGAAGTGCTGATTTCCAGACTTGTAGACCGTGCTATGCGTCCCCTTTTCCCGGACGATTACCATGCTGATACACAAGTAAATATCATCATGATGTCCGGTGATATGAAAGTCCTTCCGGACGCTTTAGCTGCTTTTGCCGCTTCTGCCGCCATCGCAGTTTCCGATATTCCATTCAACGGTCCTATTTCTGAAGT
>CAYTGJ010000232.1:1745-3904 GCA_964437245.1 uncultured Chitinophagaceae bacterium | reverse complement strand
CCGACACATCAGGAAATCCTCTGAACGACATTTTCCCTCTCAGATGTCCTACTTTACCAAAATAGGCATTCAAGCTGTCGATCCGGAAATTACTGATCCTTCCATCCATTTTTCCGGATATAAATACTTTATCCCGGATCCCTTTCAGTCCCGGAGCAAAATGAGCAATATCCTTCACCGTCACGACCGATTCTTTCAGCCGCACCTTGATATCGGTAGTAGTATTAAAGTCACTTAGCTCATTAATATCGTTGTAGGAAAAACGGAAATAATCGCGGAGTTCTGTTTCCCCTACTTTAGCATACAGATTACTACATTCGATCTGATGTTTATCCAGTAAAAAATCAGTATTTAATTCGTATACTTTCAGATGGGAGTCCCGCAGTCTTACCCGCAGGTGGTGGGTCTTCAGCATGATCGTATCCAGTACCGCATAAAAATCAGTCACCACTCCGAAAATGCTATCCATGACAAAATGATTATGGTCAAAATAATCTTTGTTCATCAAAGGCTCTCTCTTGTCATGATAACTAAAAAGCATATTGTCCAAGGTAAACCGGGGAATTTCCACAGGGACCGGAGGACCTACTCTTTTCACTTTAGGAGTAGTAAGCTCCTGGATCTTCCAGATAAATTCGGAGATATTGATACTACTTTCTTGCTGATACCGGACCAGGTTCACTTCTCCGTCTCGTAAGGTAATGTTGTCGAGTTCAAACTTCCCCCGCAACAGTGAAATAACGGTATAATCCACCTCAGCTTCTCCCAGGTAGATCATTCTGTTCTGATGATGATCCCACAAAGCAGCCTCTTCCAGTACTACAATATCGAACCAGTCAATATGAATACCATCAATGGTCACCTTATATCCAGTGAGTTCGGTCCCATATTCTGCCGCCGCATTGACTATTTTGTTCTGTATCCACGGAACCTGTACCAGTCCTGCCAGCAGGAAAAATAATAAAAACAAAGACAATACAAATCCAAGGCTTACTTTGAATAAACCTTTTATTACCTTTGTTATTATATTGTCAGTCCCTTTCAATACTTACTAATGACTTATATTCTGGCCATAGAGTCCTCTTGTGATGAAACCTCTGCCTCCGTTTTATGTGACGGCCGTATCTTATCTAACGTAATAGCAAGCCAATCCGTACATGAACAATATGGTGGGGTTATTCCCGAGCTGGCTTCCAGGGCTCACCAACAAAATATTGTGCCCGTGGTAGACAAGGCTATTCACGATGCTAATATAACAAAATCCATGCTAAATGCCGTCTCTTTTACAAAAGGGCCGGGTCTTTTAGGATCTTTACTGGTTGGGGTATCTTTTGCAAAATCCATGGCAATGGCGCTCAACATTCCTTTGATCGAAGTAAATCATATGCAGGCCCATATTCTGGCACATTTCATAGACGATACTAAGCCTTCTTTCCCATTCCTCTGTCTTACCGTAAGCGGAGGACATACTCAGATCGTACTGGTCAAAGATTTCCTGGACATGAGTATCATTGGCGAAACACAGGACGATGCCGTAGGAGAAGCATTTGACAAAACAGCTAAAATACTGGGACTTCCCTATCCCGGAGGTCCTCTGATCGATAAATACGCTAAAGAAGGGAATCCGCTGGCTTTTAAGTTTCCGGATGTAGAAACACCCGGGCTTAATTTTTCCTTCAGCGGTATCAAAACAGCCTTTCTATACTTCCTTCGTGATCAAAAAGCAAAAGACGAACAGTTTCTTGAGAAACATTTACCCGACGTATGTGCTTCCATTCAACACACGCTGGTCGAAATTCTTATGAAAAAACTCCGCAAAGCAATCCGGGAAACGGGAATCAAAGAAGTGGCCATTGCAGGTGGAGTTTCTGCCAACAGTGGCCTCCGGAATACTCTTACCAAAGAAGGAGCCGAAAAAGGATGGAAGATATACATTCCCCGCTTTGAATATTGTACCGATAATGCTGCGATGATCGCCGCCGCTGCTTATATCCGCTATCAGAAAGGCCTTTTCACTACCCAGGAAAGTAGCCCTGATCCCCGGATGTCACTGTCATAATCAATATACCATGTCCGTGATGCATTGTTTTAAATACTTTGTCAGCCTTGTATTCCTGTTTATTTCCACTCTGGAGGTTTGCGGTCAGGAGGCTTATTCC
>CAYTGJ010000232.1:0-1735 GCA_964437245.1 uncultured Chitinophagaceae bacterium | reverse complement strand
CGGAAAGAGAGCCTGTACGGACTGGCCAACCAAAAAGGGAAAATTATAGTTTCGCCCGAATACCTTGAGATCCAAAATATCTCCGGATCTATTTATGCCCTGAAAAACAAAAAAGGACTCTGGGGATTCTATTCCGAAGATACCAAACTTTCGGAATGCCGCTTTGACAATTTCCGCTTTACCAGCAACCAACTGATCATAGCACAGGAAAACAGCCGGTGGGGCGTGATCAGCCTTACGGGAAAAACAATCATTCCTTTTCGGTATAAATACATCAATCACCTTTCCGGCAATAAATTCCGAGCCGGCCGATTCAATCAATGGCAAGTCCGAAATTTCGACAATACTCTCCTCTCTACTTTTGAGTATGACAGTCTTCTATATATGGGAGCCAACCTGTATAAATTTTGTCTTGCCGGGAAATACGGACTGATCGATCAAAACGATAAAGTGATCACCACAGAATTTCAGAACATATTTGAATCCACCCTTGCCAGCAAATATCCTAAAAAGGAATTTGCCAAGACCAGGCCACTTCCTCCCCGAAACTTCCGGATTCCCTTAGAAGAGCGTTTTGACACTGTTTATCAATTCAGTGAAGGATTTGCTAAATTCCGTTCCAACAAAAAATATGGTTTTGTAGATTCCCTGGGAAATATCCGGCTGGTTCCACAGTATAACAATGCCCGTAACTTTTCAGAAGGTATGGTAGCCATCATGCTGCTCGGGAAATGGGGATTTATGAATACGGATGAAAAACTTATCATTCAGCCATATTATGATGAAGTAACCGATTTTAAAAACGGTGTGACACTCGTCAGGCAAGGTCAATCCTACAATTTCATCAATAAGGCTGGCAAACTGATGTACAACGAACCTTTTGACAAAGTCATTCCTACCTATTCGGGCCAGTATATTTTAGTACGAAAAAATAAGTTCGGGATAGCCGATGCTTACGGAGGTGAACTGGTGAGTACCAAATACGAAGCGGTAGACGAGCTGGGGAATTCTTTTATTTTTGCCCGAGAGCATAATCTATGGGGTGTTTTGAATGAACGGGGCAACATCGTGATCCCATTTAACTACTCCTGTATTCAATACGATCCTGAGCACAACAGGATCATTACCATGGAACCGGGAGGTGAGATCATTTTAGAAAAATAATTTCAGCCGGCTTCTTCTCAGAGATACAAGATACCCGATACTCACCTGCTGGCTGGTCAGGGGACCAGCCAGGGAGGCTAAATAGATAGAAAAAGAATCTAACTAGTCGTCCCTTAAAAAACCATTTTTATCAGTTGATAATTTTCAGATAAGAGTGCATAGGTTATTGAGTAGAACCAGTATTAACTTTCCACCTGGCTGGTCCCCTGACCAGCCAGGAAGTCCGTACACTAACGTAATCATTGCCCAGGGGATAAAAGAAGGAGATGAAACTACGGATCGCCCATGAACGAAAAAAGCAGAACCACCCGAAGGCAGTTCCGCTTTTGTATAAATTCATCAGATAAATCCTTATTTTCTGAAATTTTTGCCAGGATAGTAAGCAAGCTCTCCCAGTTCCTCTTCAATACGAAGAAGTTGGTTGTACTTAGCCATCCTGTCAGAACGTGAACAAGATCCGGTTTTGATCTGTCCGCAGTTCAACGCTACTGCAAGATCTGCAATGGTGTTGTCTTCTGTCTCACCGCTTCTGTGGCTCATTACGCTGGTATATTTTGCTCTCTGAGCCATT
>CAYTGJ010000231.1:0-3934 GCA_964437245.1 uncultured Chitinophagaceae bacterium | reverse complement strand
CTCCGAGAGGAAACATGCGCATCCGGTACGGCAATTTCAATACCGTGATGAAACATTTCGGAATGCTCCAGCACTTGCCCTGGTATGGTTCCTACAAAGGGGCCGATAGCACGGCCTTAAGAAACATGATCCAGCAGAAATTCCTTCAACCCAACCTGGTCATCAATACCAACGATCTGTATTTCTGGGGGAAAAGACTGTCCGAAATAGCGCAGCTGATCCCTATTGCCAGAGAGACGGGCCATATGGCAGCTTACAACCGCTTCCGTACACAGCTAAGAGCTTACCTCGCAGATCTCCTGACCATGAGCACAGGAAAAGTGAACAAAGTGTTTTACTACGACAACAACTGGGATATGCTGCTGCACTATCCCGGAAGTTTCTGGTCTACCGACCAGAGCAATGACCGCCACTTCCACTATGGCTATGTCATTGAAGCTGCCGCCATGCTGGCCCGCTACGATGCCAGCTTTGTCACTCAATATGGTCCGATGGTCGAAATGCTGATCAAAGACGTAGCCAACTGGCAACGGCAGGCTGGTGGTTCGGGAAATGGGATATTCCCTTACCTGCGCTTCTTTGATACCTATGAAGGTCATTCCTGGGCCAACGGAATGGCAACAGACGATGAAAATTATGGAAACGACCAGGAGTCTACCTCAGAAGCCATCAATTGCTGGTCTTCCATCGCCCTATGGGGAGAAGCCACCAACAACACGACACTCCGGGATCTTGGGATCTACTTGCGAACTACCGAAATAGCCGCCGCCGAACAATATTGGTTTGACATAGACAATGCGGTGTTTCCGGCAGGATATGGCAGAAACACCCTGGGAATTTTAAGAGGGAACGGCGGGGAATACAGGATCTTTTTCAACGCCAATGCCCGCCAAAGCCTGCATGCCATCAACTGGCTGCCGTTTACCGGCTCCTCCTTTTACCTTGGCCTGGCACAACCTGCCGGAGCCACACAAGCCGACAAATACAATGAAATGCTCACCAACCAGATCCCTCCTGCTGCACCGGGAGCGGTGTATCATGATCCGGGACATTTTCCTGACCTGGTTGCTTCCTATCGTGCTTTCTATGATCCGGCCGGAGCGAGAACAATGCTGAACAATATGGGCGGGAACATGAATCCGGTGAGTCCTATTTGTTGTCCTTATAATTTCGAAGGACAAAACCACCCTTACGTTTACTTTGACGGGCAGTATACTGCTTTTACCAAACACTGGATCCATACACTGGACAGCTTACGCAATGTACAACGGATCTGGTCAAATTATCCTAAAACCCATGTATTCTACAACGGATGCTGGTACTATGTCATCGACAACGACAATGCGGCTCCGGTCAATGTTACGTTTTCCGACGGACGGGTGATCAATAATATACCAGGCGACAGCGTGAGTGTGTACCGGTTCTGCTCAGTGCCTCTCCCGGTAGATCTGCTGTTTTTCAATGCTTCCCTTCAAAACGAAACAGGTGTCCTGGAATGGGCTACCACCAGTGAAGAGAACAGTGACTATTTTGCGGTAGAAAGAAGCTGTGACGGGCTTCATTTTGAACCCTTTGCCACCCTGCCGGCCCAGGGAAACAGTAACCATTATCAATCCTATACTACCACCGACGCACACTTGTGCACAGGAATCACGTATTACCGGCTGAAGATCGTGGACCGTGACGGAACGTTCCGCTATAGTGAGATCAAAAAAATAACCCGGCCGGGAATGCCTGCCATCAATATTCATCCGGTCCCCACCCATTCCTCTCTGACCGTTACCCTGACAGAACAGGAAGCACAAACCTACCGTTTTGGAATACTTGATATCCTGGGGCGCGAACTGTTCAGCGTCACTAAAAACAGTAATGCCGGAAACTCTGCCGTTGAAATCGACCTCACAGGACTTGCTCCGGCCACTTACATTTTATCGGTCTCCGGAGAAAATTCTTTTCAACAGTTCTTTAAGATCATAAAGGAGTAGAAAACCACCTCCAAACACACATCATCCTATTTATCAGCCCATAAGGTTCATCTTTATGGGCTGATCGTATTTTGTATCGTTTTTTAAAATATTGTTATTCCAATATTTTTTATATATTTTTAAATCAAATTATACTTAATACTACCTAATAATCCTTAGTCAAATTATTTTTTTTACAATTTACGGAATATGAAAAAACTGCCCTTACTAATCGTTCTTTTAGTATGCAGCACTCTGCTTCATGCACAAAGCAGAATTCCTGAAGGAGGCGTAAATATCCTGGGAAGCAGCAAACTGAATAAAATTTTCAAACCTGCCATCAACCGTGGAAAAATGGAATGGCGTACGGTCCCCATCACCGATCATATAGTGATTAAATCAGCCCTCCACCTCACCACGGTTACTCCTCCCAAGGATATGTGGGAATTACAGATCGTGGCCTATTCAAAAACCAAAGTAGACGAAGGTGATAACTTACTGATCTCATTCTGGGGAAGAAAACTTTCTACGTATGACGACAAAGATCCGGGTCTGGTAGCCTGTGTCTTTGAGAAATCAAGTCCCGACTGGAACAAGTCCATTCACCACTTTACAGAACTGGATAAGGAATGGAAACAATATTTCTACCCTTTCAAATCCATCGGCACATACAAGCCGGGAGAAGCACAGGTCTGCTTTCAGATCGGGACCAAAGCCCAGATGATCGAGATCGCCAACATTGAAGTACTGAACTATAAAAACAAATATAGTCTCAGCGAACTTCCTTCTTCTCTGCGTGTAAACGTAAATAAGAAAAATGATGTGGACGCCATTGCGGAAGTAGCCTCGAAGGTAATCGGACCTTTTCCGATGAACTCCATGAAAACCCATCATATTGTAAGTGGCCTGGCAGAGATCAAAAAAGTAAAGTTCGACAACGAATCGTTCACGGAAGCATTTCAGGTGAATATACGGGTCAAGCCCAAAGCTCCGGAAGATGTGCAAATCCTCGCTGGAAATACCCTGAAAGTGGACAAAGGCGATGTGCTTCATGTCACCTTCAAAGCCCGCGCCCTTCCTACCGGAAACAGCTATCCCCTGACCTCTTTATTCTGCAACTTCGAACCCAACAAACCTCCTCTGAACAGATCACTCCACGAAGAAGTACCTCTGGATACTGCCTGGCGGGATTTCAGTTATCCCTTCGAATGCAAGGAAACCTACGAAAGCGGCTTTGCTATCTTTTCATTTTACTGCGGCGCCATGGTTCAGATGTTTGAGATCGCCGACATACAGGTGCTGAATTACCGCAGAAATATTTCGATCGACAAGCTTTCTAAATCAACGTATAAGCTGGCTAAGGAACTGGAAAATGCTGCTACCGATGTATATCCTGCCGGAAAAGATCCTGTTTCCAACCTGATGATGATGCTTTACAATGCAAAAGCCACAGGACAAAAAGTACCGGTCACCGGACATAAAGAGATCACCGAATGTTACCAGATCATTCCTGCTTCCCGTACAGAAAATGCCAAAGACATTCAATGTTTTGTCAATACAGAAAATCATATTAATAAAGGAGATGTATTCCTGCTTACTTTCTATGCCCGTAGTCCTAAAACCAAGGAAACTACTCCGGCTTCCATCAGTGTCAATTTCGGAAAAGCAACTCCCAATTATGACAAATCACTCAGCAAGCGGATATCGGTAGGCCCTAACTGGCAGGTGTACAATATGCCTTTTGTGGTGCTTCAAGATTTTGAGCCCGGAGCCGCAAAACTTAGTTTTTATACGGGGAGTTCTACCTCGTTGCAGCCTATTGAAATAGCCAAAATACAACTTAAGAATTATAAGAAAAGCAAAAAAATAGCAGAGCTGCCTCAAAAATAAGCGATACTCAAATTTTATTTTTGTTAAAAAAGATTAGTAAAAAGCAAAAATAAGCAAAACGGTTAAAACCTTTGCTATAC
>CAYTGJ010000230.1:0-4090 GCA_964437245.1 uncultured Chitinophagaceae bacterium | reverse complement strand
TTCCGTTGTTAGGATTCGGATAAATATCCAGCTCGGCAGTCCAGGATCCGTTATCAATCGAAATTACCTTGCTGTAGCTGGAAGTTCCGTCCCAATCTACCTGCTTCAGACGATAGTAGTTGATCCCGGTATGAGGAGTCTGGTCGTAAAACGTGTAGGTATTGCTCACCACACTGTTGCCATGACCTTCCACGCGTCCTACCGGAACAAAGGTTTTGCCATTCAGGCTTCTTTCTACGACAAAATAAGCATTGCCGGATTCTGTACCGGTGATCCAGTTCAGCTCGTTCATACTTCCGTTTTTCCATCCTGTAAAGTTCAGCATAGTGACCGGCAACGGGCAGGAAAGCATTGCTTCGATCGGAGGGGAGACCGAATAGCTTTTGCAAGGGTCATTCAAATTGGCATAATTAGGATGCATAAAATTACCATTGGCGGCGAACGTATTCGGGGTCGCGACAATCACCCGGAAAAAGACATTGTCTCCATCCACCAATCCTGCAAAAGGAGCCGTAGACCCAACCGTAGTCAGCAGATGATTTTCATCGGACAATGGTCCTGTAAGATTCTGCCAGGAAGACAATACATTGGGAGTACGGGTCCACTGGTATAAATACCGTGTATCATTGCCGTAAAACGTTTTCAGGAGTGCTGTAGCCTGTGTCACCAGGTTCAGGTCGTCGTGCTCACATACGGTCATAGAAGTGGCCAGCGTGGTAAGATCGAAATAAAGATTCAGGTTCGGAGGAGTACAAGCCATGATCTTGATATCGTCCAGCACCAGGTCGTTTCCGTTTGCGGATACGTCCTGGTTGTTCACGATCTCCATTAAAATAGCATCTCCTGTACCAAGATTGATCTGTGCAGCTACCCGGACCCATACACCGCCTCCGTCTGCCTGACGTGTGGCAGTAGCCGAAGCAGTCACCACATTGCCAGGAGCACCCACCTCGGAAAGCCTTACAAGGACATCCACAGGGTTATAAGTTCCGTTAGCACTATTGGTGAATACCGCAATCCAGCATTCAAAGAACAATTGTTTTCCGAAACACAGGTTAGAAATGGTTCTTGAGTACAAAGTCTGACCACCGGTACTAGGAGGGCAGTTCAAAAACAAGGCTGCTCCGTCTACCTGTCCCGAACGGTCATAAGAAAGGGGAGGATCCGTCACCGGTCCTGTCACCCGGTTCGCCCATTCTAAACGAGCACCAGCATATCCGTTATGAGAATTGTAGGAAGTCAGGTAAGCAGCTACTGCATATTGTCCATCCTGCAAAGGCCCTGGCCCTCCGGAAAAAGTAGCTCCCAGCGGAGCAGGAGAAATAGGCCAGCGGAAAGGAGTGGCAGTAGTATGCGCCTCTTCCACAGGATTAAATATATCAGTATAATTCCAGGTATAATAACTTCTTCCTGTCTGATCGGAAAGATCCAATCGTCCAAAATTATCGTAATATACAGTTTGCCTGGAAGCGGATATAGGAGGAGAACCTATTTCGCAGCAGGTGATCGCTGTCACCGTAATCGGATCGGTGGTCACCGGAGTTCCGGAAGGTTGTGGGAGCACATTCAATCTGAACTGATACGATCCCAGGGTAGTTACTTCATACAACAGCGAACTGTTGGTCGCTCCGGCAATGTCAGTCCAGCCGGCTCCCTGGTTGATCTGCCACTGGAAGTTCGCATTGTACTGCTGAACAGACTGTAAAGAAATCTGCTCTCCTACACAAACCTCCGTTCCCATGTTGGAAATGATGGAAGGTTTAATGTAGCCCATTACTTCTATCTTCCGGATACCCATCGCCTGACAGCCGGCTCCGTTTCCATTCATGGTTGCATTCATCCGAAAGATCATATCGCCGTTGGCTGCGACCGTACCGTTATAAGTTGTTTGATTACAGGCTCCCATTCCGATCTGGGGAGCATCATTACCGTTCAACTGGTTGTTCCCGTCAAGGTTAATTCCTGCTTTAAACTCATTTCGCTGACCGGTACATCCTGCAAAACCACTGCTCACCACACTGCAATATTCTACATTGACAGAAACTGCCGAACCAGGCAACATCCCCCGCACCACATATTGTAATATGTTCACGTTCCCGCCGGCAGGCTTCTGGGAATAAACAAACATATAGTCAGGAGCAGCGGCCATATCCGTGTACCTGGTTTCATCAAGTTTATAAGGATTATCTGTAATCGCATAATGATAAGGAGGATTGAACGTTCCCGGATCTACATCAGGGGCGATTACAGGAGTACTGGTAAGACTTCCTGCCTGAATCCCGTAATGAACAATATCTTCCAACCCAATATAGGTCCTGGTTTCATTGCCCGGAGTGGGGTCAAAACTTGTTCCTGTTACCAGGATCTGCGCCGAAATATTTCCTGCTGTCATGAGCATCAAGAAAACCCAAACCGCTACAATCCTTACTCTATTGATTACAAATGACATAGTGTTTTGTTTAGTTGTTTAAAAATTACCAAGTATTCGTTTTAGTGCTTGTATATACTATTTTTATAAATAAAGTAATCTTAATTTTGACTTACAAAGATCATTTAACTATAAATTGTTGTAATAAAACAAATAAAACTATAAAACATACAATTATACAAATCTAGCATTTTTAATAGAATTTTAAAGTGGAATATTCCGGCAAAACTGACATCTTTCCCTTGCTATTCGTTCAACTCAGCGTTTCACACTCCTTATTTCCTGTTTCTGTAATACAGCATTCAATGGAAATCGATTATCCTATTCACTATGAACTTCTTTGTTTAAATTTATACCTGTCTTTACCGGAACGTTCTAGCTTAAACCGGCTGAACGTCCCCGCTATAGCCTTTATAACCTTGGGAAGGCTTTATAAACAGGTCAGACCTCAATGAAAGCGGCTAAAAATCCTTTTTTACTTTCCGAAAGGGAAAAAGGGGAGAAATAATACCCTCATGGGAAAAAGAAACGGTTTTTCTGTTTGTGCAAGGACCACCAGACCATCCGATCTACGCTCATCGGGAATAGCCCCCTCAAATGGTACGTTACTCCTTCAAATATTACCAACACTTGTCTGCTTTCTTTCTCCGGCAACATCCTCTTTCAATTATTTTCCGGCCCCACACCACCAATGCCGCCAGTGCAGCAAATAAAATGTTGATCCCGATCTGCGAAATTTCTCCTCTTACGATATGAAAGACCGCCGCTGTGATCATCAAGACCACTGTTCCGTAAGCAGCATAAACAGTGACCACAGGCCGGATGCGCAACAATACCGGCAGAACCAATCCAATAGCCTCCATTTTTGGGGATTGGATCATCGTAAAAAAGTCATCGGTAAATGACCATTTACCACCGTTTTAATGCTAAAGAATTTGACCTGTCCCCTGACAAGACACGGAGCGGAAGACATTTTTCATTAACTCCTTAAAATGCTTGCCCCAACCCAAAGAAAAACAGCTGATCCTCTTTGGATAGTCCATAATCAAAGGAAAGAATCGTAGATTGATTCCATGCCACTCTCAATCCTCCGCCATAGGAAATCTTTATATTCCGGAACCCCAGATCCTGCCAGCGATCCCTGACTGTTCCCGCATCAAAAAAAGGAGCGGCCGCCAAGGCAATATGTTGTTTCCCCAACCCCATTTCAGCAAATCTTACTCTCAGCTCAACATTCGTAAACCACATAGACCTGGCTAAAAATCTGTTTGCCCTGTATCCACGCAACGAATGTCTTCCTCCCAATGCGTTAATACTTCCCTCCGGACTCCACTGGTCCTGGTATTCAAAAAATGGTGCATTTTTACCGAAAATAGTTCCGATTCCTACACGTCCCGCCAGTACAGTTCTCGGACCAAAGGGTAGTTTTTGATAATAACGTCCCTGTACAAACAATTTGTCAAAGTTAAACTGAGAGCCGATAGCGCGTCCCGAATATTCATTGGCGATCTCAAAATATGTTCCCCGTGTAGGATCGGGTTCAAAATCTCTCGTATCATACATCATAGCACTTTGAAGAATAGAAACCCAGCCTCCGTTTACTCCTGAAATCATGGCCTGTTCAAAATCCCGCCGTAGGAGGGAAGTGCCGTTGGGAGCCTG
>CAYTGJ010000229.1:0-4184 GCA_964437245.1 uncultured Chitinophagaceae bacterium | reverse complement strand
CTTTGGAGAGTGTCCAACTCAAAGATACCGAAATGGCAAGTCCTGTGACCTATGTGGACCGGATCGCCTACAATGCCAGAGGTCAGAAGATTTTGACGGCTTTGGGCAATGGGACGATGACAAGGTATCTGTACCGGGAGGATAACTTCCGGTTGCGAAGGATGAAGAGCGAACGCTATGATAAAGTAGTGGAGGGAAATACAGTTACCTATGAGAAACAGAGCGGTACGATCCGGCAAAACTTTATTTATGAGTACGACCTTGCTGGAAATATCATCTCCATCACTGATACCACGACCGGTTGTGGGGTGGGGGGAACCAATGAACTGGTGAGAGAATTTGAGTACGATGCGCTGTATAGATTGTTATCTGCTACCGGCAGAGAGACCGCCGGAGCAGGGGCTAAGCCCTGGAAGGACCGGTATAGACCGGAGAACAACGGAGCTTCGAGAGGGTATACGCAGCATTATGAGTATGACAAACTGGGTAACATCCAGGAATTACAGCATGTAGCCAGTGGAGGGAACTTCACCCGAACATTCAACTATGTAAGTGGGAAGAATAAACTGGAAGAGATTGAGATTGGGGCCAATACTTATTCTTTTACGCACGATGTGAATGGAAATATTATCCAGGAGGATACGAACAGACACTTTGCGTATGACTATGCAGACCGATTGAAGTCATTTTACATACAAACCTCGACGGAAGAGCCGAGTACGTATACGCAATACTTTTACGATGCGGGAGGAAATCGAGTTAAGAAGATCTCAAGAGTACAGGGAGGAGGAAGCACTAAAACGACGGTGTACATTGACGGGATTTTTGAGCATACGATTGCCAATGCGAGCGAGGCAATCCCAGATTTGGAGATAGGTCCTTGGATTATTGGGTATGGGAGTGGAGAGCAGAATACGCTTCATATTATGGATGGTTCTTCAAGAGTTGCGACAAGGCGCATTGGGGATGCGATGGATGACACTACTCCGGCGATCAAATATAATTTGGAAGATCATCTGGGAAATAGTAACTTACTTCTAGATGCAAATAGTTCTTTGATTTCGAAAGAGGAGTATTATTCCTTTGGAGAAACTTCGTTTGGGGCTTACGGGAGTAAGAAATTTAGGTACAATGGTAAAGAGAAAGATGAAGAATCAGGACTTTATTATTATGGAATGCGCTACTATAATGCCTGGACTTGTAGATTTATTAATACAGATCCGATAGCATCAAAATATGCTCATCTTTCTCCTTATCAGTATGCAAGTAATGACCCTATTAATCAAATTGATGTAGATGGCCTCGAAGGAGATAAAGCAAAACAAAGTGCAAATAATTCTGGAGGTCCAAGTAGTGGCCAAGGAATAGATGTAACTGGAGATTCCAAAATAGATGTCCACAATGTAGCTCAAGGTGAGACCTATGGATCATTGTCTAATAAATATGGGGTTTCTGTTGATCAATTAAGGGCTTGGAATGGTTATGGGGATACAAATATTCCTGCCGGACAAAATTTAATTGTTTCACAGGAGGGATATGATTTAGCAACAACCCAACTTAGAGGCTATGTATATGATCGTCTACCACAAAATTTAAAACATGTAGCCGATGCTATAGATCCAGTTTCTCCATCCAATACATTTAAAGGTCCTAATGCAGATGGATGGATTAAAGGAGATTTAAATTCACAGTATAGCAATAAAACTCCGGTTAACGAACCAAAGCAACAGGATATACTTCCAATGGTATTTTCTCAGAAGGAACTTGTAAGCGCATCCCAAGAATATACCAAGGCAATATATTCAAGAACAACAGGTTTGACAGGCCAAAACGGAGCATTTACAGGAATGCGAACCTCGATGGATCTGAGCGAAAGGTTTATTGCTCCAGCCGTAATAACTGTAATGTCAGGAGGTGTTATGGAATTGGCTCTTTCGGCAAGAGCAGGTTATGGGTTATATGCGATGTCGACACAAGTTGTCAGACAAGAAGCTCAAGTTCAAATTAACCGAAAGGTTGGTAATATGTTTAGAGATGAATTAGCAGAACTTTTACGTAAAGAGGGAAGGGACGTTAGCACAGAAGTATATAAAAATACACCATTTGGTAAAAGATACATTGATATTGAAGTAGGACAAGGTGGCAAGGTGTTTGGAGGAATTGAAACAAAGGTAGGTAAATCACCTTATACCCCTGCACAAAGGGCTAAAGATATGTATTTGTATCGCGTCCATGGATATAGAGTGAATGTAGTAAGAAAACCCGCAAATTGGTAAATGGAAAAATATAAGGAATTAATAAATTTAGTTTGGGATAAACTTAAAATATATGGTTTTACTAAAAAAGGAGATTGCTTTTATTTAAATAAAAGTGATAATTGGGCTGTTGTCGATTTTCAGAAATCTAAAGGTAATTCTAAACAAGATATTTTGTTTACCATTAATTTAGGGATTTCTTCCACAATTCTTAGAAGTTTTGCAAAAGACGATTTATCTATAAAACCTAAAATTGAAGACTGTCATTGGAGAAAACGAATTGGGTTTATTATGCCTGAAAAAAAGGATCGTTGGTGGAATATTACAAATGATAGTCAGGTGAACTTATTTTCGGCTGAACTCATAGAAGTAATAGAAAGTTATGCTATTCCTGAACTTGAAAAGTATATTTCGGATGAAAGTTTGGAACATCATTGGATGTCAGGGCAATCAGAAGGTTTGACAGAATTGCAGAGATGTATTTACTTAATTACCCTTCTAAAAGAAAAAGGCCGAACAAACGTGTTAAATGTTGTTAATGAATTAAAAGAGTTTTCAAAAGGGAAGCCATTTGCAAATACCTTTGAAGCGTACTTAAAAGAACTTAATTTATGAATAAAGAATTAATTGGTATTTGGAGATCGGATCCAGACGATATTGTAACTCAAAGAGAATATGGAGACATTGAAATGGAATTTAAAGAAAATGGTGAACTTATTTATTCTATTGTAGGATCTGGGAAAGCGCAAAAAATATTTATGACATATTTTATAAAAGGTAATAAGTTAATAACAGATCAAATATCATCGCCAAGTAAACAAGAAACAATTTGCCATTTTAATAATGGTAAACTAGAATTGACGTTCAATTCTTTGAAGACAGTATACATTAGAAAATTTAGTTAAAAAGAACGGTTGAGGATCTCAGCAGTTCTTTTTTTCTTCTCTTCCAAAAATAATCGGTATTCTTCTTCTACTATCGGAAGAAAAGCGAGAAGATAGTCAGGCGCAAGTTGTGAAAATATATTGGCAAAATCTTGATAAGCTTTACAGGACTTATAGAGCTTAACCATCACAGCCCATTGTGCTACTTTTCCAACTTCATCGTTTCTATATCGTTGCTGCATTAACCATGTAGAAAAATAGATAGGAGGCATATTTATGGTGTAAGTTTAGAATTTTGTATGCCGTATTTCTCATAGATGAACCGAAGAAAAGCATAATATTATATTTTTGACCGTCACTGTAGCAT
The DNA here is from genome assembly GCA_964437245.1 of uncultured Chitinophagaceae bacterium. Taxonomy (GTDB): domain Bacteria; phylum Bacteroidota; class Bacteroidia; order Cytophagales; family Cytophagaceae; genus JANYCO01. The sequence goes on along the minus strand of CAYTGJ010000229.1, from coordinate 678 downwards.
AAAAATCACCTGTTTCATGTTGGATATGCCTTGCCAGTTTTGAAGCAGTCATATTGCTTTAGTAATGCCTCCTAAATCATTACAACCTTCAAACATGGTTACAAATTCATTGAAGTCTCAAATGACGCAATAATGTTTAGAAGCGGTTCCTCTGATATATTTAGTTGAGAGTAATTTTTCGTATTCTTTTAAATATCCGTCCATTTCCTTTTGGAAAGATTCCATGCTTTCAAAACTGTTTTCATTGGTATCTTTCATACGTCTTTACATTTTGCCCATTTTAAGCCAGCTAACTAATTTTGTAAATTGGGCTTTAGAAACAATTTTTATGTTATAACCAGATGCAGTTTTTGTAAAACTAACATTTGTTTTCATGTCCTTGAAAAATTGGGCGAGATGTGGAAGCAAGGTTCTTTTATCTCCTTCAATAACCACAGAAATATGTTTTGCTGTGAAAAGAAGATGAACCACTTTCATTCCCTAGTAATTAGTGCGGTATGAGATAAACCTTGAGCGAGTTGGATCTCCTTTTTTTTCTTCCAGTAAGCAAAGTCTAATACCTTCCTTACAAATGGGGTTTTGAAATTGTGGAATCAATAATTCCCATGGAAGCATTTTTTTATCTAGATGTCCGCTGAATTCTTTGCGCTCCTTTGTACAAAAAGAGCGCAAAGAATT
>CAYTGJ010000228.1:0-4187 GCA_964437245.1 uncultured Chitinophagaceae bacterium | reverse complement strand
AAAAGATACTTCTTTGCCCATGTTGTTTTTATAAGAAACCATGATGTGTGGTTTCTTACTGCTCATCAGATCAATATATTTTATCGGAGCATTTGCATCTTTTGATAATGGGCTCGACCAGACGATGCAAGCCACCCCATTGCCCAGCAAATCGGTTACGGTTACATTGGCGAGCGAATGAATTTCAGGGAAAGGATCGATTTCAAAAGGTACTGTAGCAAATCGGTTGCCGCTTAAATTCTTCCAGCAAGTAAATTTATTTTTACCCAGGTAAATAATATCGGGTGTACCTGAACCATCGATATCAGCCAATCGGATAAAGGCCGGATGAAAGGCATCCGGGTGGTCAAAAACAGGAGCATGGTCTACGGCTACTTTCGCTCCGAATTTTCCATATCCAAAATTGGGCCAATAGCAGACTTCCCCATTCCGGATGCGTACGATATCCGTCAGCCCATCGCCCGACATATCGGCCAGGAAGATGGTTTGCTTGGCATCTGCAAACACAAGACAAGGCCCTTCTTCTTCGTCCAAAGATTTACTCGTTTTGCGTGCCGCCGAAAAACCATCTCTTCCTTCTGACGCATACCAGGTAAAAACCAAGTCTTCTGAGATCACTACTTCAGGTTTGCCATCTCCATTCAGATCAAGCATCCGGGTGTTAGGATCTCCGAAATCAATGTTAGGAAGATTTTTAAACGAACGAAATCCATGCCACTCATTATCGTCGTCCAATTCAAAATACCCTCGAGGTTCCGCCTCAAAACTTACTAATTGTTTGCCACCGTCTGCATCGAGGTCGGCCAATTGTACTGTAGCACCTAATCCTGTAAAGGAAGGTTTGGGCGAAACCAGTGTTGCCTGTTCAAAATTCCCATCCCCCAAATTATGTTTATAGTACCATCCGTTTGCCTGTTCGGTTAAAATCCCGGAAAGCCCTTCGTTATACAGATCCACAAATTGATAAGGGGCTTGTTCAATCCCTACAGGAGCATGTATTAAAGCGTCGGAGGCAAGAGACTTGACTTCCGCATTCCATTCGTGCTTCTGGTATTCAAACTCCATGGGCGGGAGTTTTTTGGAAGAGTACGTTCCATCGCTTTGTTTTATGTATCCGTAAGAAGAAACCGCTTTCAGAAAAGTGAAATCCTGTTCGGCGGAAGTATCGTATTCAAAATTCACAGAACTTACCAATCCATCGTATTCACCCGCCTCTTTGAAGTGGTGAAACAACAAAACTCTTTTGCAAAGCCGGGTAGTGCGAATTTCAAATCCTGCTTTGTAATCTGAGAATGCATCGGCTCTGAAACCCCAGTGGTTTATCGCCTCCGGTTGATCTTCCTGATAGGAAGTCCCATAATCGAAAACCGTTTCGAATACAAAATCACTTTCGGGAGGGAAATCATCGTTGAACTGTTGAGAAGGCGTTTTATTGCCGTAAAGAACTTTAGCCAGGTAAAGGTTTGCATAGGTAATTTTGCCATTTTTCAGACGATTGCGGTGGTGCAATAGTGATTCGTCAAAACCATGTTCATCTTCCTTTTTGTAGCGATAGTGTGTGCAGTTTCCTTTGTCGTCAAAAACAAATTCGGGTAACCATTCATAAATTTTTGTGGTGTCATCAGGATGAGCCAACACAGCGTTGTCCGTCCATCCAAAAAGAGTCGTTGTATTTTCTTTGGTTATAAGACGCCATTTAATCCTACCGTTCGATTTTTCCGTCCATCGTTCTATCCGGGCAAAAAGTCCTTCGATACGTGGTTTGTACTTTCTAACAGTAAACAATTTATCGGGTGAATCCCGCTCGTTCAAGATGTACTCACCCTCCTTATCTAGGCAAAAACCACCCTCCTTATTTTTCTTAAATTCCGGAACTAAATCCTCGGCTTCTGAAAACAGGAATGTATCCGAATCAATAGAATCAAGGTATTGAGGCAATCCTTTGTCCGTTTTTCGTTTAATAGAACCCAGACTTAAATTCCAACCTACTCCAAAAACACCATTGCCAGCCCCTGAATTATACGATAAGGAGAGAGAAGGTGAAACACCCCTTGCCGGAGAAAAAGGAAGTGAAATAGAAAACCCTGCTGTCCCGTTGACCGCATTCACCGAAAATTTTTCATCAATTCCCTTAATGGCTCCCCCGCCTTTGGGTAAGGAGATAGAAGGTACCTCAATCGCATTGGATTTTGTTTTTCCTCCGTCTGTTTTTAAAAATTGAGAGGAGGATTTACTGGCTGATTGTTCTTTCATCCTATATTATTTTCGCGTTTGGGGGAAATAATATAGGCCATAACTTGTGATAACCTGTGGGCAGGATACAGCTCTTCTATTTTGCGAACCGTGGCCTTGCCTGTTCATTATATTGTCTTTTAGCATAGTCGGTAACTTATTGAGTATACACCATTCATCTCCCAATAGAGATGTTCAAAAAAAACTAAACCTCTGATTATTAAAGAATAAAACACAATATATTACTTTTACTCATATTGCCAAAAATAATATATGAAAAAATACGGAAAATGGACCGGGCGTTTGATCATCCTATTCTCTCGACTACAAAAGGCTATAAAATAAGAGGGAGATTTCTATCGATCACAGAAACCTCCCTCTTTTGTCTGAATTTATACCACCGGATTTCAGAAAACTCCTAACTTCCGGAAGCATCAATATCTTTATACAAGATCTTACCGATTCAGGAAAAGACTCTTAAAGCACTACTTCTTCACTTTTAGCCATTGCTCCGGAATACTGGATAGAGACACTCATTCCCTTTCCTGAATAAACATTATTGGAATACGCTCCTGTAGTAATTGCGGAATAGTTAAAAGAAATAGTACCGGCATTATAATCAAATGTATTTACCGTAACATTATGCGTAATTTCAGTAGTACCATTGAAATTCGCGTTGATATAATCACCTGAAACGGCTCCATAACCACGATAGCGTGCAGATACTGAACTGACAGCTTTTGTAGTCGTATTATAGAGAAACTCTATCCTTGTATAAAAATCCGTTCCCAGATCTCCTCCTCTCCACAGATAAACGTAATAATTTCCATTGTCAAGATCTCCAATCAACGACTGCGTATAATCCGATCCGGCTACATATGACAGATCACCTTGCCAGGAAACACTCGCATCGTCGTTGTCTCTCGTACTAAATTGTACCGAAACAGGAGTTCTGACCAAGATTCCATTCAGTGTATTCACCTGGTTTTGAAGGTTGTCGTTTTTAGCTTTCTGATCATTCAACGATTTTTCAAGATCATCCATATCTTCTTTCAACTTCTTGTTGCAGGAAGTGGTCAAGGTCATGAGTAAGGCGAAGGCCGATAAAATGGTAATTACTTTTTTCATTTTTATTTATATATAGTTAAACAATTGTTAATAATACTTTTACTAAGGCCGTTTTTTGAAAGCGTCAAAAATCGACCAGACTCTCCAATTCATGAGAGTATCTCATGGTATGGCGTCAATTTGCCGGGAAAATAACCATTGCCCGGAATGCTACCTTCCCAAACGCTGTCCTTATACTGGCTTTTACAAAGAACAATTTATCCGGGATCGGGCCCCCGTTGTTTCCGTAAAGATACCCCCTGACTTGTTTCAGTGTACTATCCTTAACGGGTAGTCCTCTACTTAACCATCCCCTCCTCCTTCCCAGGAATTTTTACTGGTTGTACACTCCATAAAAGAAGGTTATTCTCGTAATGGTATCATTAGGATTCCCGGTATAAAACGCTTATTTTGGTAAAACACAGGCAACTAATTGATTGATTATGCAACGTATATTTTTACTGCTATTATCGGCTTTTCTTACGCTTTCTTCAGGGATTGTCCCCCTGGTGGCTCAATCGAGAAATGAGAGGGAATTCACCTGTTTTTCCCAAAACAATAAACACGGACTCAAAAAATCAGGGGTGATAATGGTCCCCGCTATTTACGACCGGATAGGATATTCTTACTTCAATCCGAAAGGAACAATTACTGTCACTTCCAACCTGATTCCTGTCAACATCGGCGCTACCGAGAAAAATCCTAACAAAGGAAAATGGGGATTCATTGATACCACCGGGCAAGTCAGAATCCCTCTGGAATACGACGATGTGAATCCTATTTCAGAAAACAGGATAGCAGCCGTCAAAGGGAAAAAAACAGGCTACCTGGACAGCACCGGCGCCGTG
>CAYTGJ010000227.1:1630-4305 GCA_964437245.1 uncultured Chitinophagaceae bacterium | reverse complement strand
GTTCCGGTAGCATCCTCTCCGCTAACCGTTCCTGACACCGTTGCAGTATTCACTGTTCCCTGAATATTACCATTCTTTAATACGCCAATCATTGTATAAGTATCTGCCTCATTTGGCATGCGGGCCAGCCCAATAAAGAGTTCACCACTTACTACAAAGTTGAAGGCACTGTTGGCCGAAGTTCCTTCGTAAGTAATAGTTCCTTCAAAGCTCCTGGCTTGTGCAGAAGAGGTTTCTTTGCTGATCACAACCACGACGTTGTCATGTCCCGGGATCTCAACCTCCACATCCGGATTGTTGCCATCCCCATCCACCGAAAACCGGACAGTCCAATTGTCCTTTGAAAAAACGGCCTGAGTAACTGCCTGTCCCGACGTCCAATTCTGAGGAGCAAAGGATACCATATCCAGATTCTTCGAAACCCCGTCCAATGACACCGTGACTGTTTTCTCACCCGACTGCAACTTGATCTTCACATAACCAGTAGAACCTACCAGTACCCCTTTATAGACCCCTCCGCTTTTTCCATCTTCTTCCGCTAATGCCTCAGGAGCCGTAGCAAGAGTTCCTCCAGGTTGGTTTTGTTTGGAGTCTCCGTCTCCATCCTTATTTTTTTTACATGAAACGATCGTGATCACAGATAGCATCAGGACCGCAACCGTCATCTTTCTGATAAATTTCTTCATAAAATTGAATTTAAAAGACTAAATTGATTAAACGCCATAAAGATACATTAAAAAAAGCCCGGGGAAAATCCCTATCATTAGTGATTCACTTGTTAATTTGATTACTATGGAATTAATAAAATTCGATCATATGAAAAAGATCTGGCATCACATCGCCCGTCACGATGAAGGGAGTATCCCGCCGTCTTTTGAGCTGGAAATCTATAAAAAGATGTTGGATATCTTCCATATCGGTCATTTTTATTATTATATCGCCAACATTGCCTGTGTGAAGATCGAATTTGTCAGTGATACTGTGACAAAAATTATCGGAATAAAGAATACCGATTTTTCAATAGAATATCTTTTTAACAACATTCATCCTGAGGACAGACCTCGTTTTGCTGCATATGAGAATAAAGTGGCAGAGTTTTTTACGGCTCTGCCGCCTGACAAAGTTTTAAAATACAAGGTCAGCTATGATTATCGCCTTCGACGAACTGACGGATCATATATATGGGTACTGATGCAAACGGTCACCATACAAAGCAATGAGGAAGGTGCCGTCATCAGAGTATTAGGTGTCCAGACGGATATTACTCACCTGAAAACGGACAACACGCCTTCTGGATTATCGTTCCTTGGACTGGAGGGTGAACCTTCTTATTATAATGTAGAGGTTAACAAACCGATCCTGCTACCCTCTCCCGAACGATTCTCTCAAAGAGAGAAACAAGTTCTGCGGTTGGTCGTGGAAGGTAAAAGCACAACAGAAATTGCGGATCTGCTACATATTTCAAGACATACTGTGAATTCTCACCGGAAACAGATCCTCCTTAAATCCGGCTGCAAAACGCAGGTAGAATTAGGCGCAATGTCAATAAGAGAGGGTTGGATATAGCCGGTCTGACCTTGAAACGATGGATACACAAAGTATGTTATTCAAAAATAACAGTCATTTTTATAACAGGAAATTCCTCCTGCCTCAATTCTTCTCCACCAGATATTTCCAATAACGCTTAGGTACATGCTGCAGATGCAATTTCATATTCCGGCGGGCTTCGATATTGGTGCTTTTAAAATACTGCTTCCATAAACGTTTAAAAAGCTCATCACGCTCATCCAATGCGATGGAAAGCGAACTTCGTTCCATTTCACCGGTCTCTTCTTGACTAAGCTGTACTTCTTTTACTGCAATCTTATCGTACAGCAAGCCATAGTTTCTCTTCGCATCGTATATCAACCAGGCCTGATCGGCATACCGGTTTTTGAAAAAAGCTACAATAAGCGGTAATACATTAAAGTCCGGCTCTACGATAGAAAAAAATAATCCGTCAGCACTTTTGCTGAAACGTATGAAGGCCTTCATACGGTGACGTTCCCTACCTACTTTTTTCAACGTTTGGGCAAAATACAACACCCCGGCATCGCCAAAGTTTTTCAATACCTCCGGTCCATGTGTAAAGATCTGTTGCATCAGTGTATAACCCGTTTGCCAGGCTTTTGGATCTTCCGACAAAAAGTTTCGGTAGAAATCCTCTGCCCCTTCCTTCCCAAGCCGTGTTACCAATCCAATGCTCACTCTTTTCGCTTTCGCCGGATCGGTCGTGATACGCCTGTAATCATTCCCAAATATAGATTCCTGGAACTGATCAGCGACAACCGGAACCGCCTTCCATTCCCTCCGTTCGAAACACTCAAACATACCGGTCAGATAACCAGCATAAGAACCGTCAAAAACATAGTTCATCTGTTAATTTTTTTACCGTTTTTTAAATCAGATTCAGAAGAAGTAGTCATAAATGATTCTCTTTCCTCTATGGCTCATTTCATCATTTAAAACAATGTCAGTTGCTGGGAAGAGGTCTCCGGTCTGAATTTACTTTTAGACTCCGCAAGAATGGTATTGCGCAAATCCTGCATTGCCGGCGCTCCCAATATAACAGGAGCTCCGGCGTATGTAATGAAGTGTTTCGCCCGGGTAAAGGCAAACCCCATTTTCCTGAGCTG
>CAYTGJ010000227.1:0-1620 GCA_964437245.1 uncultured Chitinophagaceae bacterium | reverse complement strand
GAGCTGATGTTCATGCAAACGACCGAATTTTCTGGCTTGTACGATCTTCATTGCCGATCCGTGACCAATGCCCGGTACCCGTATGATCTCTTTAAAGTCCGCTTTATTGATATCGACAGGGAAGAAATGTGGAGTTCGCAACGCCCAGCTAAGCTTCGGATCCATGGCCAGATCAAGCTGCTGGTGGTGAGGATTGAGAAGCTCTTCCAGTTCAAAATCATAAAACCGCAGCAACCAATCGGTTTGGTACAAGCGGTTTTCACGCAATAACGGAGGAGCTGACCCTATTTGAGGCAACATCGAATTTTCATTATTGATCGGGATATAACCGCTGTAGTACACTCGCTTCAGTTTATAATCCTTGTAGAAGGTTTTGGCCACCTGCATGATTTCGAAATCCGTTTCCGGCGTAGCTCCTACGACCATCTGCGTGCTTTGTCCGGCGGGAACGAACGCAGGCACATGTTTGATGAGTTTTTTTTCTTCTTTATAAGCCTCCATTTGCTGACTGACAAAAGCCAACGGTTTTTTCACCGATTCGTGATCCTTTTCCGGAGCCACCAGTTTCAACCCGGCTTCCGTAGGCAGTTCGAGATTAATGCTCATTCGGTCTGCATACAAACCTGCTTCCCTGATCAACTCCTCGCTTGCGCCAGGAATGGTTTTCAGATGAATGTAGCCGTTATACCGTTCCTCTGTGCGAAGTTTTTTTACGATTTTAAGCAACCGCTCCATCGTAAAATCGGCATTCTTAAAAATGCCCGAGCTCAGGAACAACCCTTCAATATAATTCCGCCGGTAAAAATTCATTGTCAGATCCACTACTTCCTCTACTGTAAAGGAAGCTCGCTTTACATCATTGCTTCGGCGGCTTACGCAAAACGCACAATCGTAAATACAATGGTTGGTCAATAAAATTTTCAGTAACGATACACAGCGGCCATCTTCTGTATAGGTATGACAAATACCTGATTGCGACGCATCTCCTATCCCGCCGGTATTCTTCCGCCTGCTTCCGCTGGAACTGCAGCTCACATCGTATTTGGCTGCATCGGCAAGGATTGCCAGTTTTTCCTCTATTCTCTCCATTTCCTGCACATTTTTACCTTCTTAAATATACTAAATTTTTTAGCAAACTTAAAATATATAAAGATTGTTATTAGGGTACGTATGATAAAATTTCGGCCAGAAGGGATTTATTGCGAACCGGGGGATTTTTATGTTGACCCGTGGAGACCTGTAGAACAGGCTCTGATCACCCACGGACATGCCGACCATGCCCGTTGGGGTATGAAAAAATACCTGTGCCACGATCATACCTTACCTATTCTTAAAAGCCGTATTTCCCCAGATATCCGGGTGCAGGGCATCGGTTACCAGCAACCTCTCAGTATTAACGGTGTTAAAGTCTCTCTGCACCCTGCCGGACATATCATCGGCTCGGCACAAATACGGCTGGAATACAAAGGGAAGGTGGTGGTAATATCCGGCGATTACAAAGTCCAGGACGATGGACTGTCCACTCCTTTTGAACCTGTAAAATGTCATGAATTCGTATCAGAGAGTACCTTCGGCTTACCTATCTACAACTGGCTGCCGGTTGAGCGTTTCCACCGGCAG
>CAYTGJ010000226.1:0-4373 GCA_964437245.1 uncultured Chitinophagaceae bacterium | reverse complement strand
ACAGACATAATACACCGCCCAGAGGGCTACAAAACAAAAAGCACAAGTCACAGACCATTAGTGTTCGAAACCTTATCAAGTTTTATTCCATAAATAAGAAGCTTTGCTAGGGTCACCACCACATAGTATTACAATAGCCTGCATCATATCGTTTTCTAATTCTACTTCAAACTTCACCTTTGCAATTTTCAAACTTTGAATATTATTGAGCTTTCTAAAGGCAATTATTAATATTGCCAATATCATTGTCATAAAAATCATTACTTTGATTCCGTTTTCATCTCGCGACACAAGATGTTTAACATTCAAATGTTGTTTTATAAATTTGAAAAATATTTCGATTTGCCATCTTTGTTTGTACCATGAAGATATTTGGTATGTATCTTCTTCTAATATATTGGTGACAAAACATATTGGTTCTCTTGTTTCATCTATTATTCCGTTTATGACACGATAGATATTAGAACTCCTTTGCTCTTTTTTATTTATTAAATAACCTGTAACATCTTTTGTGATTGTCACCGTGCTTCATTCAGGCTTGTTTGGAATTGAATTATCTTTAACTACTTTGCATCGGATAGCTTGCCTGCCTCTTGTAACAAACCATTTCTTCTCATCTGTAATATTGTCAAATACATTTCTGGATTGAAGTCCTCGATCATACACAACAACATTGTTTACCAGATTTTTGTCCTCCTTTATTAATTCTCCCAACGCCAGATCTTCACTTACATAGGCCTGGGCAGTAAATATCTTTATTGAAGAAGGAAGACTCCCTTTAACATTTACACTATATTTAACAAATCTCTTGCCTTTGTCCCCATTTTCCATACCCTTGCTAAAAAGTTTTGAAGCCAATCCAACATAAGTACTGTCTGTTTTAGATAAGGCTTCTTCCTCTTTTAGTTCTTTGTTATATATCCTGAAAATTTCAAAATATAACTCTTCAAAATATTTATAATTAATGGTACATATCCTGTCTCTTATCGAATTATACTTGCTGTCTAATCCATCTACCTTAGCAAAAAACTTAAATCTGGCAGACTGCAAAAGAGTCTCCATTACTCTTAAGCTTGGTTTCTCACTAGTCAGCATTGAAAATAATATTAATTTAAATATTACTTCACCATTTAATTTCTTCACTTGATGATCTACCTGAGTTTCCGCTGCAAGGTCGGAAAATAAAGTTGATGGAATAAGTTTTATTAGGTCATGGACTGTCATGACACAAATCTAATTATTTTTAAGGTTTCGAACACTAATGGTCACAGACTTGCGCCAGCGGGATAGTCACTTACCTCAGCGAAAAACATAAAGCTAAACTACAAGAACTCTGCAACGACCTCCTGGAAAAGGAAGCGGCTCTCGTTAGACAAATCATCAAAGACTATCTCGACAGAAGCGAGCTCTCCAAAAAACAACCTAAATAAGAACGGCGGAGGTAACTCTGCCGTTCTTGATGTTTCTAATTTCAGACATTTTTAATTTATATTATTCATCAAAATCCTTCCCTCCTAATGAATGTAGAATTGACATGGCTGTTTCTGCAATCGGGGTCGCACTTGTATCTATAGTAAATACATACAAATGTTCATAATCATATTCTTTAAATTTAACAATACTCTCTTTTATACTCTTAGCATCAGTATAATAAATACTAACAGACTTATTATTACGAGTATCAATTACAGTTATACCAAATTCAATTGGTTTTATTTCAATCTCAAAATCTAACGATTGCTTAAATTTTGACACTATTTCTTCAAATGAAGGTCGTTTATCAAAAACTAACGTTAAGGTTCTTCCTAATCCCATATAATATTTAAATTAATAAGCCATAAATGTTTTACTACTATTTTTAAACCAATTCATTAGAGCATTCGGATATTGTCCTAGTTTACCTGTAGGCTGTGGCATACCAGGTTTACCTCCAGGATACAAATGTGGTTCCATAATTCCAGCTTTCATAACTTGCGCAGCAGCTGTAGTACAACTCCAACTATACAAATTTTGTTTCTTAGATCCTTCAGCAGCTACTTTACCAGTTTCAGCTGACATTATTTCATATCGAAGTTTATCTATTCCCACTCCATAAATATCCAGAACTGCTCCAGCCTCTAACCATGTTTGAATTTTAAAAGTACTTTGTTTCATTTTCCCATCAGAAGCTACATTTACATGAAACCATTGAGTTTCTGATTTCTGACTACTTTGTAATCCCCAAAACATATGAGTTTGATTATCCCGAAAAGCTGTTCCCAAATAAAAGACAGGCATATCCTGCTCACTGTTTTCACCTACCTTAGGTAAGGCCTTTTCTACATTGCTTTGTATTGTTGTCTTGAATTTCTCATAACTCTCCGTTGTAAATGCACTACCTTTGGGGACTTTTAATAATGAAGAGATTTCTTTAGAATAGGGTTGATTGGCCGTTTCATAAGCTTTCTGATAAGCTTCTTTGTATTTTGAATAAGATAAAGCTCCCGTGCCAGTTTCTGAGACTACATGCTTACCATAATATTGTTCACTTGTCTCCATTGGTTTTGATGGATCAACTGATCACAGACTTGCGCCAGCGGGGATTAAGTCAAAACTACTTCAAATAAATATCCTGTATTGGCCTAGATTGCGGTGATGCACCTGCGGCGTGAAGTCACAGACTTCATTTTTATCCTGAGTTCGTAGTCTGAAGACTACGAACAACAGGTATCCAACAGGTATCACAACAGGTATCATCTACTTTTTTGAACACTACCCAAAACTACTTCCCCTAAGAATCCAATACTGTTTCAGTTCCCCACTCATTTATTAACTGAGCTGAAACAAAAAAACATACGTCTCCAATGTCAGGCTCATTAAAATCTATTTTTTTCCACTCATTTACAAACTTGTTCACTTTTTCATCAATAGGCAGATTCCATATTTTAAAGATAAAAGATCCATTTTCCTTTTTTATAAAATCACCACTTTTAACATCTTCATCTTGCAATAAGTATTCAATATATTTTAACACATGTTCATCTAATATATTTTTTTCTAATGCTATATATTTCCCCTTTATCAAAGAATATATTACCCAAAATCCCATATAATCTTCTTTAAGATTCAAATAAATGTCATTCAATAGTTCTTGATCTAAATTTTTCTCGTTTATCATTTTATTGGTTTATAAATTTTATTTCTTTATAGGGAACTCCTTTAACATTTACATCAATAGTAGCATTTGGAGGCGTTTTGGTTCCAGTACCAGTAGATTCAAATCTAATACCTACGGTTCCTTGCCCATCAGCTAATTTATAAAGAGTGCCTTTGTATGTACTTCCTTCAATTTTTGTTCCTCCAACAACTAATTCATTGAAAAATCTCTGTGCTTCCGTAGCTGATCCAATCATAGTTCTTACTATTGGAGTTGATGCATTACCAATTTGTTCTCCTCTCGGCATTAATTTATTTGATGCATCTACTGACCATCCACTACCTGAATTAGGTGAAGAAGTTTTAATACTATTTGAACCTGCTTTCGCTGCATCTATAGCCTTCGTATGCGCAGCCGATCTTGTCCCACTACCCCATGAACTAGTACCTGTATTAGTAGTTGGTGTACTTTTCGCTCCACTTCTTACTCCCCCACCTTTCCCCCACCTCATTCCTAAAAGGGTCAGTGCCCCCTCTACTGTTATTTCGGCAGATTTACTACCTAATTTCTCCATTGCTGCATTCTCATCATCATTTAGATAATCTTGCAGAACATCTACCTGAAATTCTACCGTCTGATAGGCTTTTCCCCAATAACCAGTTCCGGAAACAACTGTATTTTTAAGTGCATCTTTAAATGTTGTAGGTGTTGAAAAAATATTCTCAAAATACCCTTTAAACCCACTTTTGTAAGATTCCCACTTAGTAGTTCCATGAACTACTACTTCTACATCAGATCTCAACCATTCACCATTGCTAAATTCAAATCTCTGTCCGTTATGAGTAAAAATATCTTCTTCTTTAGCATCTTTAGGAAAAGGAACATTAGTTGCGTTTCCTTTTATATTATCATTGACACTACCACCTTCTACGGGGGTATCCTTCATTCCTGAAGGATCAATTCTATTTATTGGGTTATTCCTTGTATAGTGATAAGGTGTCTGATCAGGGCTACTAAAAGCTAAAGGGTCTGTAGATGTGAAGCGACATGTCCAGGCATTGTAATAGCGGGCATTAAAATAATAGAGTCCGCTCTCATCATCCTTCTCTTTTCCTGAGTACCTGAAACGCTTCTTCCCATAAGACCCAAAACTAGTCTCCCCAAAGGGATAATACTCCTCACTACTCACCAAAGTACCGTCTGTACTCAACAGTAAGTTACTACTTCCCAGATGATC
>CAYTGJ010000225.1:0-4493 GCA_964437245.1 uncultured Chitinophagaceae bacterium | reverse complement strand
GCCTTTATCAGGCGATACCCCTGATAAAGGCCGGGAATCGGGAAGGTCATATCCAATGGATGATCAGAAGTTACGCCATCACTGCCTCCGCACTCAGCTTCCGGATCTTTCACATCCTGTTCTTCTTTACCAATCTCTCTTACGACAACAATTATGGCATGTCTCAATGGCTGAGCATTGTCGTGAATACATTGATCGCCGAGATCATCATTGTAGCAAAATTTTCACCTAAAAATTCGTTTCAACTTAACTCAAAAAGATCATGAAAAGATTCATTAATATTTTCGTTCTGACAGGGATCCTATCCGGGATTTTTTTTCTATGGTTTCTTCCCCAGACAAAAGGAGAAGAAAAAACTTCCTACCTGCACACCACAGCATCACAGGAAGAAACCCCTCCGGATACCAAGACAGACTCTCTTACTAAAAAGGAAGCTCCTAAACGTGCTGCAGAATCCAAGAACTTCCCACCGCCACGCATCCCTCAGAAAAAATCAGCGAACATCAAAGAAAAGACGCCTAATAAAAAATTAGCTGTGAAAGATTTCTCCATGCCACTCTATAGCAGAGGAAGGCCTATGCATATGCGGACACCTCCGCAGGAAAAGGTGGATTCCATTTATGTCTCTACGGATACGACGACACTTCTTCCATAAAAGAATCCCAAAAAAACGGTGACAGGTTTCCCCGAAAGGGTTCCTGTCACCAATCCATAAGTTCTGAGAGAATTATTCTTCCAAAAGGCTACACCGATACCCATATCCTTCCAGCACCTCAATAACACGGTCCTGAGCAATCCATTCTGCCTCCATACGCAGGATCCGGTCACAATCTTCCAGATCAAAATTTATTTTGGAAAAGGGAAACTCCTGTACGAGGATAAGCATCAGCCTTTGTGCCTGATCTTTTTCCCGTACGTTTGTTTTAAAAACTTCTACCATTTCCTGAAACCTCTCCTTTGATCCTTTTTACGGATCATTGTTTTTCTACTTTCTCTTTCAGTAACAGAAGACTTTCTCCCATGGCATCTCCCAAAGTACTCTCTATAAAAAGGTTCATCAGGTTGAACGGATAAGTACTTTTCCCGGACATGATCCAGGTTACGTTGGTCTCGGCCGGGGCTAAAGAATCGATCACGAAAGAAACATTCCCGATTCCTTCCATGGGTCTCAGAAAGCGAAGTTCTGTATTCACCCGCTGCCCTTCCACAAGCGTCTTGATTTCCTGCTCTCCTGCTCCTACCTGATCATTCCCATTCCAACGATAGACGAAGCCTACGGTACCATCGGTCCCCAGATATTCTTTTTTCATATCCGGATCGGCCATCACCCATTTGTTATAGTATTCCTGATTACGAATCATTTTTATGTATTCATACACTTCCTGCCGGGATTTCCCAACGGTCATTTCTCTCTCTATCGTATACTCAGATGTTACAAACAAGGCAATAAGTAAAGGAATGGCGATGATGATCGCTACGACCAGAAGGATTCTCTTCAAAACTTTCATAGATTTTTCGGGGTTAGTTTACAGGTTTAAAATTTAACATTAATATTTCAAAATTATATTTTCTCTCTCAAAAGATTTGAAGTCGCCTTGCAAAGCGGATCAAGTTATCCGTATATATACGTACACCTTCTGCTCTTTTTAGTATTTCAAGACCCAATTCATTCCATACCGGTCGGTAAATGCACCAATGATCCCGTTATAAAAAGTATACAACGGATGCGTTATCTTCCCTCCGGAAGAAAGTCTGTCAAAGAAAATCCTTATCTCTTCTTCGCTGCTGCAACCCAGTGTCAGGGAAATTGTATTCCCTGGCACTCGTTTCCCGAAAACTCCTATGTCCGATCCCATAAGACAAATTTTTTCTTTGGTCAGACAAGCCTGTAAAACAGTCTTAGGTATTTCTGCCGGCCACAGCCCTGGCGATTCTTCCACCGTCTGCAAGAACAGTTCCCCTCCCAAACAATCCCGGTAAAAGGTCATCGCTTCCCTGCAATTACCATTAAAGGTCAGGTGAACATTGATCTCTGTGTCCTTCTTTATTGCTTTCACCATACAAAGATACTTAGTAATAAGACTACAGAAGCGGTGCGAAGACGACTTAGTAAGGGGTTGTTTGCGACAGGATTTCAGACCATCTTTTACCAAAATAGTAAGGAGTAAAAATCAGTCTCCAGCAGCATATTTGTACTCTTACCAGGGAACTGTTAATTTTTAGTAATTTTACCGAATAATGGTTGGGTTTATAATTAATAGAATGTATGCTTTCACTATTATTACTATTCAATTATGACACACCATTGCGAACAATGGGAGTCCCGATGGCTATCGGGGCAACCTTTGTGAAGCAATCTGCAAGCATTGAAAAATAGTACCAAACAGGATGAATCCATTTATTGAGCAATTAAAAAAATACGGCCCCATAAGTACAGAGGCCGAGAAACAACTTGAGCAAAAAATTCAGCATTTCCACAAAAAGAAAGGTGAACATTTTTTAAAACAAGGGCAACTGATTTCAAGTTATTTTGTTTTACAAAAAGGTATATTCAGAGCCTATTATATAAGGAATGGGAAAGATATAAATGCATGGTTCGGAGCTGAAAATCAAATTTTCGGTTCTATCCTCCCTGTTTATGCCAACAAACCGTCTCCCGAAAACATACAATTACTGGAAGATTCCGAGATCTTCTCTCTTTCCGCAAATGAGTTAAATATCCTCTACAAAGACTATCCAGAACTCCATTTGATCGGCAGAAAAATAGCCGAAGAAGTTTGTATTCTGCTTGAAGAAAGAATCAATTCGCTGCATTTCGAATCTGCGACAGAACGTTACCATTCACTGATACAACAGCAACCTTATTTAGTAAACAGAATCAATCTTGGACATATCGCTTCCTTCCTGGGAATTACCCAGGAAACCTTAAGCAGAATAAGAAAAAGTTGATTGATTTTGATGTAGATCAAAAAAATGAGTGCCCAAAACTTGTTGTTTTGTAATTATAAAAACGACAAAAACATGAAATACATTTTCCTTGCCTCCGCCATTATCCTTGAAGTAATTGGTACCAGTTTTCTAAAAAAATCGGAAAACTTCACAAAATTCCTCCCGAGTTTAGTTACCGTCATCGCGTTTACCGCTTGTTTTTATTTCTTTTCACACGCCATTAAAACCATCCCACTGGGGATTGCCTATGCTGCCTGGGCGGGTCTCGGCATTGTGCTTACGGCAACTGTTTCTGTGACGGTATTTAAACAAAGCCTGGACACCCCTGCTATCATCGGAATGCTGCTAATCATTGCCGGAGTAGTTGTGATCAATCTTTTTTCAGAATCAACGGCGCATTAATCAACTCCCAGGAAACGACAAGCCGATTGAAAAACAGCTGAACAAACAGTGTGTCAAAAATATACGGGGTAATAATTTAGAGTACGGCAACTCAAAATACCTGTTTTTTATTTATTTTTATAAGATGTGCTGACAGATCGTAAAGCACATCTTATAAAATCCTGGTCAAAAAATGAAACACATATCTGTTTTGGTACCGGTAGGAGAAGCAGCCCTGAGCTGTATTGAAGGTCCCTATATTTTGTTCAACAAAGTGAATGATTTTCTGGCAGCTAAGGGGAAGTCTCCATTGTTCAACGTACAACTGGTAGGCCTAACCACTGATCCGAAGGTCTACGACCGTCTGTTTTCCGTACGACCTGATCTCAGTATAGAACAGATCGGGAAAACAGACCTGATCATCATTCCTGCGGTAAACGGAGACATGTCTAAAGTGATCTCCGATAATCTGGCGTTTTTCCCCTGGATCCGGACACAGTATGAAAAAGGAGCAGAGGTAGCAAGCCTTTGTGTAGGAGCCTTTCTGCTTGCCTCTACAGGATTGCTAAAAGGGAGAAGATGCTCCACCCATTGGCTGGCGGCCAATCATTTCAGGCAGCTCTTTCCGGAGATAGAACTCGTATCCGAAAAAATAATCACGGACGAGCAGGGCATTTATTCCAGCGGCGGGGCAACTTCTTTCTGGAATCTTTTACTTTACCTGACCGAAAAATATACCGACCGGGAAATGGCGATTCTGGTTTCCAAGTATTATGAGATCGAGATAGACCGTACTACCCAATCGCCTTTTATTATGTTCCAGGGGCAAAAAGAACACGAAGACGAACCTGTCAAAAAAGCACAGGAATTTATTGAAAACAATTTCCAGGATAAACTTTCTGTAGAACAACTTGCAGATATGTTTGCGATAGGGAGAAGAAGCCTGGAACGACGCTTTAAAAAAGCGACCTGCAATACAGTCATCGAATATATTCAACGGGTAAAAATGGAGGCCGCAAAAAAGCAACTCGAGACAGGACGCAAAACCGTAAACGAGGTCATGTATGAAGTGGGCTATACTGATATAAAAGCGTTCCGGACAATCTTTAAAAAAACGACCGGTTATTCTCCGGTAAACTACCGTAATAAATACAACCGGGAAG
>CAYTGJ010000224.1:0-4579 GCA_964437245.1 uncultured Chitinophagaceae bacterium | reverse complement strand
TGTTATTGCTTTGTTTTTTAGCCTCCATCTTATTCTTAGGAAGCTGGAATACACTGTTCCCGAATATAGGGCCGCTGAAACTGGCAGACTGGACGAGTGGAATGCCTGGAACACTGGCGGGTAATCTTTGGGGATTTTTCTGGCTGTTTTCCAAAGCCCTTTTGTTGTTATTTATTCAGATCCTGGCAAGATGGACCTATCCCCGTTTGCGGGTAGATCAATTGATGTATCTTTGCTGGAAAGTATTGATCCCTGCTTCTCTTGTTCTGCTGTTTGCCTGTGGAATATGGCGTTTGTGGATGATTTAGAAATAATTACATGTCAAAAAAAGAAGAGACATATTTTGATACTATAAAAACAGGTTTTCTTTCCCTGATGGAAGGTCTTGGAATAACCTTCCGGCATTTCCGGGAGGCCCGGGAGAAGAGAAAACCTCTGGGGGTGGAAAATCAGGATTATTTTCTCCAGGATAAAGGTATTGTGACAACGGAATATCCTTATGAAGCAATTCCTGTTCCTGACAACGGCCGTTACCGGCTTCACAATGAAATAGACGACTGTATTGTCTGTGATCTTTGCGCGAAGATCTGTCCTGTCAATTGTATTGATATAGTGCCTGTAAAATCTCCGGAGGAGATCGGAAAAACCTCGGATGGTACTACCAAAAGAATTTATGCGGCCACGTTTGACATCGATATGGCAAAATGCTGCTACTGTGGTTTGTGTACTACCGTATGTCCGACCGAATGCCTGACGATGACCAAAACATTCGATTACAGTGAATTTGATGTCCGGAATATGATGTATCATTTTACAGACCTGAGTCCGGAACAGGCAGAAGAAAAGAAAGCGATCTACGAAGAATTTGAAAAAGAAAAACAACGACTGAAGGCGGAAGCCAATGCAACTAAACAAGTTGTAGCGAAGACAGAGTCTGCTGCAGGAGAGGCTACCGAAAAGCCCGTGGAGAAAAAACCTGCATTCAAACCAGTCATCAAGACTACGCCTAAACCGGAGGATAAGAAAGAAGACTCTACCGAGAAGTTGAGCGGGGAAAGTACAGAAACTCCGAAGCCAAAGCCTGTATTCAAGCCGGTGATCAAAGCACCTGTGAAACAGGAGGATAAGAAAGAGGAATCTACAGAACAGACATCCGAAGAGAAAACGGAAGTTCCGAAGCCGAAGCCTGTATTCAAACCGGTGATCAAAGCACCTGCGAAGCCGGAGGATAAGAAAGAGGAATCTACAGAACAGGCATCCGAAGAGAAAACAGAAGTTCCGAAGCCGAAGCCTGTATTCAAACCGGTGATCAAGGCTCCTGTTAAAAAGGAGGAGACGATAGATGATTCTAAAAAAGACGAGGGATCTAACGCTGAAGAAACGCCTCCTAAACCGAAGCCTGTATTCAAGCCGGTGATTAAACCTCCTAAAAAGGACGATCAGAATTCATGACGGCAGCGCAGTTAATATTTTATTCTTTCGCCGCTCTTTCGGTGATTTCAGGGTTGTTCATCCTTTTTACAAAAAATGTACTCCACGCAGTATTAGCCTTGCTGGCGGTTTTCCTTGGAGTATCGGCACTTTTTGTGTTTGCCGGGGCAGATTTTCTGGCTGTCACTCAATTGGTGGTGTATGTAGGAGGTGTATTGGTCCTCATGCTGTTTGGAGTAATGCTGACCAACAGGGAAACAGGTGCCGCTTATCCTGTTTCGAGGAATAAATATTTTATGGGAGGAATTATTTCCGGAGGCGCCATCTTTGGGGTATTAAGCTACCTGCTGATCAAGAACCAGTCTGTTTTTCCTGAAAGTATTAAGAGTGCAGAGGGCAGCACAGTAAAAATACTAGGAGTAGGATTGATGAGTGAGTATGTTCTTGCTTTTGAGGTGGCAGGACTTCTGCTGTTAATGGCCTTGATCGGTGCGGCGGTAGTAGCGGGAAGAAAAGAATAACAGATTATATATAACGATCGTATTAAAAAAAGATAGATAGAGTTTGATACCATTAGTACATTATTTATTGATCAGTGCAGCGTTGTTCAGTATCGGTATTGCGATCGTTGTGACGAAGCGTAATATCATTGTGGTACTGACGGGGATCGAACTGATCTTAAATGCTGCCAACATCAATCTGGTGGCGTTCAGTACACAGGAGGGCATGATACGGGGACAGATGTTTGCCCTGTTTGTCATGATTGTGGCTGTAGCCGAAGCAGCAGTAGCACTGGCCATTGTCGTACAGGTATACAAACATTTCAGGACGAGTAACCTGGACGAACTAAATAGATTAAAAGATTAAACTAAAAAGTTGAACAATACAGTAACCATACTTGCCATTCTGACGCTCCTTCTTCCGATGGGGACATTCGGGATCTTGTACTTTTTAGGAAGCCGTCTGCCCCGTAAGGGAGACTGGCTGGCGACGGGAGTGATGGGAATCTGTCTGGGACTTTCTGTTTATCTGTTTTCCTGCATCTGGAACGGACCGGAAATATTGTCAACCTTTCAATGGTTTTCCATTCCCGGACTTCAAAAGGAAATACCGTTTACAATTTCTGTTTCTCTCAATCCCTTATCGGTACTCATGATGGTGATCGTTACGCTGATCTCTTTCCTGGTACACCTGTATTCAATCGAGTATATGTTTGATAAAAAGAACTATACCCGTTATTTTCCGTACCTGGGGCTTTTTACTTCCTCTATGATCGGTATTGTGTTGTCTGACAACCTTCTGATTACCTTTATGTGCTGGGAGTTGGTCGGATTTGCTTCTTATCTGCTGATAGGCTTCTGGATGGAAAAAACGGCTGCCGCAAAAGCCAGCAAGAAAGCTTTTCTGATCAACCGGATCGGAGATGTAGGCTTTTTGCTTGGGTTGTTCATCCTGTATGCGGTTTATGGAAGCTTCGAACTGAATGAGCTTCGTACGGTGCTGGGAAACTCGGGTGTTCCGGCAGAGGCATTGTTTACCGTTGCCGGACTCGGGATCTTTCTGGGGTGTGTGGGAAAATCGGCACAATTCCCTTTACAGTTGTGGCTTCCCGATGCGATGGAAGGGCCTACACCCGCTTCTGCCCTCATCCATGCTGCTACGATGGTGGCCGCAGGGATTTACCTGTTAGCCAAGGTCTATTTTATCCTGACTCCCGATGCCTTACTGGTGATCGCTTTTACGGGGGCTGTGACGGCGCTGGCCGGGGCATTGCCTGCTGTGGCACAGACTGATATCAAAAAAGTACTGGCCTATTCCACTATTTCCCAGTTAGGGTTTATGGTGATGGCCATGGGCGTCAATGCTTATGACGCAGCGTTGTTTCACCTGGTGACACATGCATTTTTTAAAGCCTGTTTGTTTCTTACCGCCGGTGCGGTCATTCACGAAATGCATCATGTAAAACAAGCGATGTTTGTCAGAGGATATTTTGATAATTTTGATACGCTCAACATGAAGTTGATGGGAGGGTTGCGGAAAAAAATGCCGGTTACGTTCTTCGCTTATTTCGTTTCCTGTATGGCCCTGGTAGGAGTACCACTGTTCTCTGGGTTTTTATCAAAAGATGCAATTCTGGAAGGTACTTTCAATTGGGCGATCTCTTTTTATAAAAGCACAGGCAGTATTTATTATTTCCTGATCCCGGCGATTGCTGTGACGGCCGTTTCGATCACGGCTTATTATATGATCCGGCAGATGCTCCTGGTCTTCTTTGGCTCGTTTAAACTGAAAGTATTTTATCCTGCTTCCGGACCGGCTTTTGAAAAAGTACATGACCCGGGTTGGTTGATGAAAATACCGATGATGGTTTTGGGAACCTTATCGGTTTGGATCTTCTTTTCCTGGAATCCGCTTCATGGACATCATGGGTGGCTGATGGAAAAATTGCACCGGGCGGTGGCTATGCCTCATGAAATTGCTGTCTGGATAGTGTTGGTTGTTTCTGTTCTGGCGGTGCTGACCGGTGCCTCGTTAGCCTGGTATCGATTCCGTCCTTCTGCTTATACTATTCAGATAGATTCGGCAGATTCCGGATTGAAGCGGTTGCTTAAAAATAACTGGTACATGGATACCTTGTACCAGGTGGTTTTGGTGCGGCCGGGAATGAAGCTTGCTACCTGGGTATCAGTGATCGATCAGAAGCTGATCGATGGGATACTACATATGACAGCCTACGCAGGAGTTATTTTTGCGCATGTGCTGGCCTATATGGACCGCTTTATTGTGGATGGTTTTGTGAATCTGGGGGCCTGGCTTTCATTGAGAATAGGGCGTTTCAGCCGTTCTTTCCAGCAGGGAACTACCCAGGGATATTTCGCCTTTGCAATTCTGGGGATTGTATTGGTATTTATATGTTTACTATTAATTTAATGCATCGAATTATAAAAATATAAAATGTTATCATTATTAATATTTTTGCCGTTTATCTCCATTTTTCTCATCCTGTCTTTGCCGATGAGGAGATATTACCTGCATAAGGTCATCACACTTGTGACGGCGGGGATTCAGTTGGTCGTTTCGGCAATTCTTTTTGCCATATATGAGCCGGGAAAAGGAGTACAGTTTGTAGAAAAATACAACTGGATCG
>CAYTGJ010000223.1:0-4619 GCA_964437245.1 uncultured Chitinophagaceae bacterium | reverse complement strand
GCCGTTCCGGTCACATTGGTGCCGATATAATTATTGTAAAAATGCACTCCGGTGCTTCCGATCACTACTACTCCGTGTCCTTCGTTACCCGAGATCACATTTTTACCGCCTGTTGTGCTAGTCCCGATCACACTGTTGTCAGCTCCGGCAGTAAGGTAGATTCCATGACCATTTACCCGGTCCTCAGGGAGAAGAGGAACGTTTCCCCCTTGTGTAAGCCCGATCCAGCATCCTTCTACTGTCACATTTGCGGCTCCGTTAATATAAACAGCATCATTTAAGATCCGGTGAATAGCAAAACCACGGATGGTAGAGCCTGCGCCGTCCGGACTGATGTGAAAGGCATTGTTTAGCGGACTGGGTCCTGTACCTGGGCCGCTCAGCGTAATAAAAGGAGTGGCCGGAGTAGCTCCCGGAGCCGTATAGCCGTCTATATAGAGCGGTTCAGTGATAAAAGGGAGGTTTATGGCCGGACTGATGGTATAAGGACCAGCTCCCGGCAGAGCGGAAAAAGTGATGGTATCTACGATGGGAATGTTCGTATTGGAATTTGCCAGCCGGATACATTTACGAAGCGTATTGGTACCGTTGCCGGGCGTGTAGGCGAGAAGATCGTCCGTGTCTCCGGGATCGTCTACTACAAAAGTAGCGGCATGACTGGGGAAGGAGAAACAGCAAAAGAAAAGAAAGCTGAATACTCTTATTAGATCAAACAAGCGTTTCATGATTAGAACAGGTTTAAGTTAGTAGTTATGTGTTGTCAGTTACTTAATCTATTGGATAGGATCTTAATAAGTAACCACTTAACCTTTTATTTGTACTACTTGGTCCTGTAATAATTCATTTTATTAGGAGGAGATATCCGTTTACATCACAATAAAAAAATGACCGGAAACAGGTTAAAAGAAAATTTACTGTTTCCGGTCATTTTTAAAAAGCCCGGTTCTTGTTTGACCAAAGGGAAGTACGGGGAGGAATTGGTTTTTCTAAAAATGTTTCCAGCCCTGTGCTTTTACAGGAAAGCTGTTTCCTGCTTTGGTAATGACATTCACGCCGGCAGCAGCGTCTTTCAGATAGCCGATAGGAGTGATTCCCGGATGGTTTTTAAGTTTCTCGAAGTCTTGCTGGCGGATGGTGAATAGTAATTCATAATCTTCTCCTCCGTTCATCATTACGGTAAGGGGATCCAGGTCAAACTCCCTTGCCACTTCATAAGTCATCTGATCGATCGGGAATTTTTCTTCGAAAAGATCGGCCCCTGTGCCGGAAGCCTTGCACAAGTGCAGAATTTCAGAAGCCAGACCGTCGGAAATGTCGATCATGGAAGTAGGAAGGATATCAAGGTTCTTAAATTCCTTTACCAGATCTATTCTGGCTTCGGGTTTGAGCTGACGCTGTACAATATAGTCGTTTTCATCCAGTTCCGGCTGCATATCGGGATTAGAGAGAAAGGACTGTTTTTCTCTTTCCAGCACCTGGAGGCCCATATAGGCTCCGCCGAGGTCTCCGCTTACGCATACGATGTCGTTGACCTGTCCGCCGCTGCGGTACACTACTTTATCCTCCTGGGCAGATCCTAATACCGTAATGGAGAGGATCAGCCCGGCCCGGGAGGTAGTGGTATCACCTCCTACAAGATCTACGTTATAATGTTCACAAGCCAGCAGAATTCCCTGGTACAGCTCTTCAATGGCTTCTACCGAAAAACGGTTGCTGCAGGCCAGGCTGACAGTGATCTGCTCAGGAATGCCGTTCATTGCGGCAATATCAGATAGGTTGACTACCACTGATTTATAACCAAGGTGCTTCAGGGGAACATAGGTAAGATCGAAGTGAATTCCTTCGGTTAGTGTATCGGAGGATACAAGTAAAACCTCTTTCCCGTCTTTTTTTATTACGGCTGCATCGTCGCCTATTCCTTTGATAGTGGTAGGATTCCGGAGTACAGATGCATTTTTTATACGTTCTATAAGCCCAAATTCGCCTAATTCGTTTAATTCCGTACGTTGAACATTACTCATATTTATTTTAAATTTTTAAACTGTTTTTTATTTTGTATCTTTGTACCGGAACAAAGGTTTATTAACTAACATAATAATCATTTCTATGAAAAAGATACTTGCTTTAGTACTATTGTTTTCGGTAGCTCTTTTCTCTGCGGATTTTACGCCCCGTAAAAGTAAAAAATGTAAAGACAATATCAAGAAAGTAAAAAAAATGAGAAAGTCTGGCCAACTTAAAATGTAATGGAAGTCACTATGAGAAAAATCTGGATCCTTTTTTTTCTAGCTTCCTCATTGGTGTTTTTTAGTTGTGTAAGAGCTGATAAGCATTGTAAGGCCAATAACCGCAAAGCCAAGAAAAATAATATTGGCTGGAAATATTAAGTAATATCCGTGAAAAAATACTAGAATCCTTCCCCCACCCTGGGAAGGATTTTTTTATGCCTGGCCAGCCTGTAGCCCAGTCTTTAAAGTTATTAACAGGGTTTACCGCCAACTTTATTTTAGTTAATTTTGTTACCATTCTAGTTAACAATCCAAAAGACATGATCAATCTGAATTCAAGGGAGAAATTCGAACAAAGACATTTAGGGAAATCTGCGGTAGAAATGAACACCATGTTGTCAGCTATCGGAGTAGAGTCATTAGAGCAATTAATCGGAGAAACGATTCCGGAGAAGATCCGCCTCAAAAAGAATCTGAATTTACCTGAAGCAAAGTCAGAATATAACTTCCTGAAAGAATTTAAGCAGATGGTTAGTAAGAACAAGCTTTACCGTTCTTACATCGGCCTGGGCTACTATAACACTATTACGCCTCCGGTGATCCTGAGAAATATTCTGGAGAATCCGGGATGGTATACGGCTTATACCCCTTATCAGGCAGAGATCGCACAGGGACGGCTGGAAATGTTGATCAACTATCAGACCATGGTGATGGATCTGACAGGAATGCAGATCGCGAATGCGTCTTTGCTGGACGAGGCTACTGCCGCCGCAGAAGCCATGGCCATGCTTTACAATGCCCGTAAGGCTTCTAAAA
This sequence comes from uncultured Chitinophagaceae bacterium, assembly GCA_964437245.1. Classification (GTDB taxonomy): domain Bacteria; phylum Bacteroidota; class Bacteroidia; order Cytophagales; family Cytophagaceae; genus JANYCO01. The sequence goes on along the minus strand of CAYTGJ010000223.1, from coordinate 1,575 downwards.
AAGCATCCAATGTATTTTTGGTTTCGGAAAATTGTTTTCCGCAAACAATTGATGTTCTGAAAACCCGTGCGATCCCAATGGGGATTGAATTAAAAATAAAAAACATCGAAGCTTCGGATGTTAGTGATGCTTCTGTTTTTGGAGTATTGCTTCAGACTCCGGACAAAAACGGAATCCTGGAAGACCTGAGCCTGTTTATTACGGCCGCTCATGCCAGAGAGATCGCCGTATGTGTGGCGGCTGACCTGCTAAGCCTTGCACTGGTTACTTCTCCCGGAGAAATGGGGGCAGACGTAGTGGTAGGTTCATCCCAGCGTTTTGGAGTTCCGATGGGATTCGGAGGACCTCATGCCGGTTTTTTTGCCACTAAAGAAGAATACAAACGACTGATCCCCGGAAGAGTGATCGGGATCTCGGTAGATGCGCAGGGTAACCCAGCCTATCGTATGGCACTTCAGACCCGGGAGCAGCATATTCGCCGTGAAAAGGCTACCTCCAATATTTGTACAGCACAGGTGTTGCTATCGGTCATTGCAGCAGCGTATGCGGTATACCATGGGGCAGAAGGAATTCGTGCCATTGCTGAAAAAGTACATGGGCTTGCAGTGACGCTGGAGTCCAGTTTAAAGGAAATAGGGTTTGCACAAACAAATCCTTTGTATTTCGATACACTTTCCATTGAGGCCGGAGAAAATGTTTCGTTGATCGCGGAGCTTTCGGAGCAATTGCATATGAATTTCCGCTATGAGGGAACAAAAATACTGATATCACTGGACGAAACCTCTGATATCCGTGATGTACGCGACATCGTATCCGTTTTTACCAAAGCGAAAGGATTGGGAATGGTGCCCGTGGCGGAGGAAGTGAAATCCAGGCTGGGAAATCTGGTCAGAAGATCTTCCTACCTTACACATCCTGTTTTCAACAGCTATCATACCGAGCACCAGATGCTCCGGTATTTGAAACAATTAGAAAATAAAGATTTGTCACTGACTTTGTCCATGATTTCCCTGGGATCCTGCACAATGAAGCTGAATGCGACCTCTGAGATGATCCCGGTGACCTGGCCTGAAATAGGAGGGTTGCATCCGTTCGTACCGTCCTCTCAGACCGAAGGATACCGGCAGTTGTTTAGCAACCTGGAAGCCTGGTTGGGTGAAATAACAGGTTTTGCAGGAATTTCTCTTCAGCCGAATTCAGGAGCGCAGGGAGAATACGCAGGCCTGATGGTGATCCGTGCCTGGCATCAGCACAGAGGAGAGGGACACCGGAATATTGCCCTGATCCCTTCTTCCGCCCATGGTACAAATCCTGCGAGTGCTGTGATGGCCGGGATGCAGGTAATAGTGGTCAAGTGTGATGAAAAAGGCAATATTGATGTGGCGGACCTGAAAGAAAAGGCGACGCAGCATCAGGCAAACTTGTCCTGCCTGATGGTAACTTATCCGTCTACCCATGGAGTATTTGAAGAAAGTATTATAGAGATCTGCCGTCTTATTCATGAGTGCGGAGGCCAGGTCTATATGGATGGAGCAAATATGAATGCGCAGGTAGGGCTTACAAGTCCGGCCAATA
>CAYTGJ010000222.1:3579-4683 GCA_964437245.1 uncultured Chitinophagaceae bacterium | reverse complement strand
CCTGTACGGAAGAGCTTCCCAAACGCGGATCTCTTACCACATTTTTATCGTCGTAAAAGGCCTGGTAACGTTTGAAGGACTTTGTCTGCCACTCCCAGGGATATCGTTCGAACATATCATCACGGTACTGATAGAAATTAAGCGTTGAAGTGGTCATGTTCAGGTTCAACACTCCTCCTGCTTTAAAATCAAACTGACCGATCTTTGTAAAAATACTACCGCCCAGATTCAGCCACCGGGCTGCCTGGATCCTTCTGGGAGTATCCAGTATCCCCGCCGCCGAATCAATGGCTGCAGGATGATGACTGGCCTGTTCACGGCTCCTTGTATTAAAGATCTGTCCCGTCATCTGATTATCCAGCAAAAAATCCACTTCGAAAGAAGTATTGGAAGAAGGTTTCCCGCTGAAGACCACCATCATGATAGGTTCTCTGTATCCGTGGGCCTGTGTGGCATTATTAAGGTCTTTATATAATCCGTTCACCATGAGCGTACGGGGAGCGATCGATCCGATCGGGTTCAGAGGATCCGGAGAAAAATAGTTTTCCGATAAATTCCGGTAGGTAAGATAATTCCTGAAGTAGCCGCTTATTTTTACTTCTGTAAATTTAGGCTTTTTATTCTGTGCCTCTGCTCCGTGCAAACAGATCAAGAAAAACGCAAAAAGAAGGACCTTTACCTTGGTATTTCCGGTTAATAAAAGCATCAAAGAAGAATTTTTAAACGACACAGTAATTATTTTCTGAAGCGCAATTTTACAAAAAAAATACAATTTTATAAAATTTGTAAGAAGTTTTTATTTATTATAAATTTTATAAACTTATTATACTTTTCTATAATATTTTTGGTATTTAATGCATATAAACAAAGTATTAATATCGACAATGCAACAAATAATATAATTTAAATTATATTATAAATTTCATATTTAAATAACATAATTTCATAAAATCTTTACTAAGTACAAAATAAATGTTACTTTTGGGACATCATTATCGTCTATTGTATGAGAAAAAAAATAAGCATAACCTGTATTCTTTTTCTTGTCGCTCTCATAAATATGTGGGGACAAGAACAACCTGTAAAACACCTGACCTATTTTGA
>CAYTGJ010000222.1:243-3569 GCA_964437245.1 uncultured Chitinophagaceae bacterium | reverse complement strand
GAAGGAAAACCGATGTTCATTAACGGATTAAATGTACCCTGGAACAGTTTTGGAGGAGATGTAGGCCATCACTATTTATGGGGAGCCAACTATAATCCGGAATGGTTCGAAAAAATGTTTGCCGACTGTGAAGCTTATGGGATCAACTGCGTCCGCTTCTGGATCCACACCGACGGAAGAGCCAATCCCGAATTCACGGAAGATGGCTTTGTAAAAGGACTGGACGGAGATTTTTATCCTGCGCTGGACGATATTTTTCTACGGGCAAAAAATCACGGAGTCCTGATCCTTCCCTGCTTATGGTCGTTCGATATGTGTAAGGACTCCAGAAAAAGTGCGGGGAAATATGCCGGAAAACATGCCGATCTGATCATGGACTCTCTTAAAACTGTTTCCTACATCAACAATGCCCTGATCCCTATGGTAAAACGCTATGACCGTCACTGCAACCTCCTGGCATGGGAAGTATGCAACGAACCGGAATGGCATATGCCAAGGCCCGGAGAAACAAAATGGAAAGACATTGACGAGGTTTCCATAAAAGACATGCAGCGCTTCACTGCGATGATCGCAGCTGCAGTGCATAAAAATTCCTCCCGGATGGTCACCACCGGTTCCGCTGCACTCAAATGGAACTCAGAAGTTGCTCCTGCCATCGGCAACTGGTGGAGTGATGAAGCTCTTCAGAAAGCTTATCCTGACAAAGATGCCTACCTGGATTTTTACCAGATCCATTATTACGACTGGATGCATCCTTCCAAATACGATCCGTTCAACCTGGAGTATCCTTTTGAATACTGGCAACTGGATAAGCCCTGCCTGATCGGGGAGCAGCCTGGCTCACTGGTACGGGACACGATATATTCTAACGATGAGAAGGTACAGAATGCCTACCAAAACCATTATGCAGGACAAATGTTCTGGTCTTACAACGGAGGGGACGGAGTGGGTATCTTCGAAGAATTTAAAGATGCCTGCAAGAAATTTCACGATGCACATAAAGAAGAAATTTTTCCGATCATTCCCTGCAAAACGTTAAGTTCAGCCAATCTTGAATTCAAAGCGGTGCGAAACGGTGCGAAAATAAAATTATCATGGAAAGCAGAAGACCCGGAAAAAGCGGCCCACTTTGATGTTGAAAAAAGTACTGATGGTGTAACATTCAAATGGGTCCGGAAAATTCTGGCCAACGAAAACGGTGATGCCCGGTATTTTTATAATGACAAAGCAGAAGGAAAAGTATACTACCGCATACGATTGAAAGAAACAGGAGGATTTGAGGGAGCCTCACAAGTATTCCTGATTGAATAACACAGATAGTCTACCTGCATTCCTCATTTAACTAACCCTCCTGAGATCGGTCTTGTAGAACTCGGGAGGGTTACTAAATAAATGACAGTCGTAGAGTTACTCCGGATGAATTTTTGTAAGTTTTTTTGGGGGCCGATTCAAGATTCAAAATAAGAAAACTATTAATTCCGGACAGTCTAAAGGTTTTTTCTAAAACGCTATCCCTTATATTCCTCTGCCCAATCACGCCAATGATTGTTAGAGGATAAGGTAGGTTTCCACAAGGAAGGATCTTTCGACACTAACACGTCAGCAAGCATGGGGAAGGTCTCATATTCTCCGGGACGAGTGCCGGGCTCCGGAACAGGATTATACCTGGTTACATAATAATCTCTGTGATGCCACCGGTCAATGGCCATCAATTTAGGAAGGCAAGTGGGAAGACAGGTGTACAATTCGTCTTCTGTAGCATAAAACAATTCAGGATGATCATCATTCAGGTAGCGGTATAATGAAGGAAAATCAACAAGTTGATTAGGATTATATTCCAGGTCCAGTTCTATCTCAATTCCTTTCTCCTGATATTTCGCTATGTCTTGTTCGATGGGTAGTTCCTGCTCCCTGATCTTAATAGAGGTGGCATCGGGGGAAACAAAACATAATTCTTCTGTCATATTTTCGATCTCCTGAACGGTATTCAGATTAGTAAGCCACTTCGTATTTGAGACAAACTGATGATTCAATCCTCCTATGTCCTGGTTAATCAAACTATTTCCAAAATAGGTCAGTTCCATCTCCATACATTCTGCCTGGTCACTGTCTCCTACTTTTTCAAAAACAATGGCCCACCGGGTATTATCAGCAAACAGGCTGATCCGGCTGCCCGAGAGCAGAATACGGTCATCTTTCCATAACGGAAATCTTTTCGCCGGATCAGGAATCCAGGCACTTTCAAGATCTTTTATAATGTCATTTTGAGTATACATAATACTATTCAACGTCTTGTCCTACTACCAATCAAGACCAACTCATTTCTTCAAGCTAGTTCTTCTGTATCATACATGACAGCAATATTTAAAATGCCACCGGATAATTACCGGATATGTTATAGCAGCATCGTTAATCGGAATGAAAAATTCTGAGAGTTCATTCAAGACAATAATAACTAATTTTTCTTATTAAAATACATCTCGATCTGTTTAAATTAATAAGTGATCTTCTCATTTTAGAAAAAATATTGGTTCATTTTTATAATTCAACACCTTTCGTCCATACAATCATCACACCGAATTGTCTAATTCTCTGAAGACATGCACCTCCTCCTATACAACACTACTCATCATAAAATTAACAATCGCTTTTATTACTACGATGTTGCAACAGGCACATATAAAAACTGTTGCGGTAATTATAATATTACCGCAACAGTCAGAGATAAATGAATACTAATTTTCAAAAAGTATTACCTGATCTTTACGATTCTGTGTGTTTCAAACAGATCCCCTGTTTTATGTACTTTTACTACATATACTCCGGCACTGAAATCCACTCCAAAGCGGAATGGCTCGTTCGTATCAATTCGCGAAGCCTGCACGATCTTTCCGTTTATATCGGAAATCGTGATGTCCACCTGTTTGTTTTCTCTCGAATGAATGAACATCGTAAAATGCTCTTCCGACGGGTTAGGAATAATCGTTGTCAGCTCTACTTCCAAACCTTCCTCTTCCGGGGAAAGTTCTCTTCCTTCTAACGCTTCCCGGCAACTCAGCCTCGTGAGTACCACGTCATCACTACTGATCGTACAAGGACCATTCACGATCCTCCATCTTAGTACAGTTGAGCCTGCACTGTTCATCGTAACACTTGCATTCGGCAAATAGCTGTCCGATAATATTCCCGAACCACTCACTACCGACCATTGACCGGTCCCCTCCGATGGAATATTTCCATTCAGCGTAAACACAGCACCACACTGAGTAGTGTCCGGTCCGGCATTCGAAACGGTCGGCGGCTGAGATACACCTGCTAGCACAGGA
>CAYTGJ010000222.1:0-233 GCA_964437245.1 uncultured Chitinophagaceae bacterium | reverse complement strand
GTGGTACAACCACTATGGGTAGCCGCCACATAATAAGTAGTACTCACTGAAAGACTCGGGGTCGTATACATGGACGGCGAACCGCTCAGATATACATGAGTACCTCCGGTAGGAGCCGTATACCATAGCACCCCTCCGTTACCGGATGCTCTCAGAATAACAGGACCGTTCCCACAACGCGCACCTGAGCTTACGCCTGTTACAGTAGGGGTAGCAACATTTGCCATCACATT
>CAYTGJ010000221.1:0-4702 GCA_964437245.1 uncultured Chitinophagaceae bacterium | reverse complement strand
ATCCGGGTTGATCGGTTTGTAAATATAATCTACTGCACCGGTCTGATAGGCCATAAAAGCATTGTTGTCGTTGTTATTGGCCGTGATGAAAATGATCGGGATGTGTTTTAGCTTATCTCTTTCGTAGATTAAAGAAGCTGTTTCAAAACCATTCAGGTTGGGCATTAAAACATCCATCAGGATCAGGGTGAAATCTACTTCATGAAGGAGTATTTTTAAGGCTTGCTGTCCTGAACTTGCTTTCCGGAAGGTATAACCGTCCCGTTCCAGCACAGCCTGCATAGACAACAGGTTGTCGTCCCGGTCGTCTACCAGTAAAATCTTTATTTCAGAGGACAAATCTTCCATTCTTTAATCTTTATTTATGTAACCAAACACGCATCAGGGATAACAACTGGTCTATTTTTACCGGTTTGGTAATATAATCAGAAGCGCCGGCTTCGATGCATTTTTGCCGGTCTCCTTTCATCGCTTTGGCGGTTACTGCAATAATAGGAAGTGTATTGTTTTTATTTTCTCTTCGTATTTTCTGAGTTGTTTCATATCCGTCCATTTCCGGCATCATGATGTCCATTAAGACAAGGTCGATCTCCTTACTCTGATCATTGAGAATATCAATAGCTTCCCAGCCGCTTTCGGCAGTAAGGGCATTGATGTTATAACGTTCGAAAGCGGTGGTAAGGGCAAAAAGATTCCGTACATCATCGTCTACGATAAGAATGTTTTTGTTTTTCAGAATATCGTCCTGGGTCAGAATAGCTTCGATGATCTTCTTCTTCCCCTCCGGGAGTTCATGATGAGGAACATGAATGCTTTTGATGATCTCTTCATACAAGGTATCTGAAGAATGAGGATTTTTCAGTACTATATTCCGTACGCCTTTTTTTAAATCGGCTATTTCCGTCGCATTGAAGTCTTTGGCAGAATGAAGAATGACAGGCGTTAGTATGAGTTGTTGCCGTGAATGAATTTCAGTTATCACTTCATAGGGAGACACATCGGGAAGTGTATAATCCAGCACGATACAGTCGAAGATTTCTTTTTGTATTTTCTGGATGGCTTCCTGCCCTGTAGAGGCGATCGTAATATTGATGTTCCGGTCGTTGGAGAAAAGCTTTTCAATGCGTGAGGCCTCCAGTTCGTTATCATCGATCACTAATACTTCTCTTATTTTTTTAGTGCCGAATTGTACAATGTCCTTGTAGACCAGGGAAAGACTTTCATTCGAGATCGGTTTTAACAAAAAGCTTCTGGCACCTCTTTTATAGGCCAGTGATTTGTTCTCTTCCCCGGAGATAAGATGAATAGGAATATGACGGAGGTTCAGATCGTTTTTGAACAGATCAAGTACCCGCCAGCCGCTGGCATCCGGTAATTTAATATCAAGGGTTACCGCCACAGGACGATACATGTTGGCAAAATAGAATACTTCTCCGTAATTGCTCGCCACAACCGCCTTTATACCACTTCCATGTGCTTTGTCGATCATGATCTTGGAAAAATCATGATCGTCTTCCACGATCAGCAACACATTGTCCTGGGCTTGTATGTTGGTTCGGTCGTCTCCTGTCTCATTGATTATTTCGCTGACAAGATTGAGATCAACACTGTTGTAGTAATCGTTTACCCCTACGGGCACAGTGTAGTTCTCTGTCAGAAGTATCGGTTTTGGTTTTGCATTTTCAATGACAGGATTTGAAGGAGTGACCTCTATCGAGAGGTTTTTACTTCTTTCGCTAGGCATCTTGAGCGGAAGGAATAAGGTGAACGTGCTTCCACCGTTCAGTTCACTTTCCAGTTCGATGGTTCCGTGAAGCAATTCTGCCAGTCCCCGGCTGATGGAGAGTCCAAGACCTGTTCCCCCGTATTTACGGCTGGTCGAACCTTCTGCCTGCTGGAATGCTTCGAATATAATATTCTGTTTGTCTTTCGGAATTCCGATCCCCGTATCGGAGATCGCAAAAGCGATTACTGTATCAGCATTGTCAAGTACTGAATTTCGTGTTTTCCAGTTTTTAACTGCGGGGTAAATATTAAGTTTTACTTCTCCTTTTTCTGTAAACTTAAAAGCGTTTGACAATAAATTTTTCAGGATCTGATTCAAACGCTGAAGATCGGTTTCGATCAGGTCGGGGAGCTCATGGTCGATGTCAAGTGTAAATTTAACCTGCTTGGCTTCAGAGATCGGCCGGAAGGTATTTTCGGCAAAGGCACTGATCTCTTTGAAACGGACTTTAATAACGTTGACAGAAATAAATCCGGATTCGATCTTCGAAAGATCCAGGATATCGTTGATAAGCTGGATAAGGTCGTCTCCGCAGGAGTGAATAGTTTTGGCAAAGCTTACCTGCTTTTCGGAAAGATTTCCCTCCGGATTTTCATAAAGCTGCTGAGCCAATATCAGTAAGCTGTTCAGAGGAGTCCTGAGTTCGTGCGACATATTGGCGAGGAACTCGGATTTATATTTGGAAGTCAGCGTAAGTTGTTCAGCTTTCTCTTCCAGCGACTTTCTGGCATCCTCTATTTCCTTGTTTTTGGCTTCCACTTCTTCTTTTTGTTTTTCGAGAAGCACCGCTTTGTCCTGAAGCTCTTCGTTGGTTCTTCTCAGCTCATCGGCCAGTGATTGAGACTGTGTCAGCAGTTCTTCCGTTCTCGTATTGGTTTCGATCGTGTTCAATACGATTCCGATACTTTCGGTCAGCTGCTCCAGGAAATCCAGGTGTACCCTGTTGAACGATTCAAAAGAAGCCAGCTCAATCACTGCCTTGATCTGGTTTTCAAACAGAACGGGCAGTACGATCAGGTTCTTTGGTTTGGATTCTCCCAGGCCCGAATGGATTTTAATATAATTGGCAGGTGTATTGGCTATGATGATCCGTTCTTTTTCCAGCGCACATTGTCCTACCAGCCCTTCTCCGATCGCAATTTCCTGCGACGCTTCCAGGTCTTTTTTATAAGCATAGGCGGCGAATAATTTAAGCTTTACATCTTGTGTGTTTTCTTCCTGGGTCAGAATATAGAATCTCCCGTGTTGAGCAGATACTACTTCTGCCAGCTCGGACATGATCCGGCGTGTTACCGTATTCAGATCTTTCTGCCCCTGCAGCATTTTGGTAAACTTGGCAAGGTTGGATTTCAGCCAGTCCTGTTCGTGGTTGATCAGCGTAGTTGCTTTCAGGTTGGCGATCATCTGGTTGATCGTGTCTTTGAGGGCTTCCACTTCTCCTTTTGCCTCTACATTGATCGTTCTGGTAAGATCTCCTTTGGTAACGGCGGAAGCTACTTCCGAGATGGCACGTACCTGCGTGGTAAGGTTCTCAGCGAGCTGGTTTACATTTTCCGTAAGGTTCTTCCATGTACCGGAAGCGCCTGGTACACTGGCTTGTCCTCCGAGTTTCCCGTCTACCCCTACTTCTCTTGCCACCGTGGTCACCTGCTCGGCAAAGATTGCCAGCGTATCGATCATTTCATTGATCGTATCGGTCAGTTGTGATACTTCTCCGGAAGCATTAATGGTAAGTTTCTGGTTCAGGTTTCCTTTGGCTACGGCTGTTACTACTTTCGCAATACCTCTTACCTGACCGGTCAGATTGGAAGCCATGAAATTTACCGAGTCGGTGAGATCTTTCCAGGTACCGGCTACTCCGGGTACGTGTGCCTGTCCGCCAAGTTTCCCTTCGGTTCCTACTTCTCTCGCTACCCTGGTTACTTCCGAGGCAAAGGATTTTAGCTGATCCACCATGGTATTGGTGGTGTTTTTCAAATCCAGGATTTCTCCTTTCACATCCACGGTAATGGATTTGGACAGATCTCCCGAGGCCACGGCTTTGGTTACTTCTGCAATGTTCCGTACCTGAAGGGTCAGATTTCCGGACATTTGGTTTACCGAATCGGTGAGGTCTTTCCAGGTACCGGCTACACCCGGTACAAAAGCCTGTCCACCGAGTTTTCCTTCCGTACCTACTTCTGTCGCTACCCTGGTTACTTCCGACGCAAAAGCCCGAAGCTGATCCACCATGGTATTCAGCGTTTCTTTCAGCTGAAGGATTTCCCCTCTTACGTCCACCGTGATTTTTTTGGACATGTCACCGTTGGCCACTGCAATGGCCACGTCGGCTATATTTCTTACCTGAGCAGTGAGGTTTCCGGCCATCTGGTTTACCGAATCGGTGAGGTCTTTCCATACACCGTCTACGCCTTCCACCGTGGCCTGGCCGCCGAGTTTTCCTTCCGTACCTACTTCTCTCGCCACCCTGGTTACTTCCGAACCGAAGGAGTTGAGCTGGTCTACCATGGTATTGATGGTGTTTTTCAGATCCAGGATTTCCCCTTTTACATCCACGGTGATCTTTCTGGAAAGATTTCCTTTTGCTACCGCAGTGGTTACCTCTGCGATGTTCCGTACCTGAGAGGTCAGGTTGGAGGCCATCTGGTTTACCGAATCGGTGAGGTCTTTCCAGGTACCGCCTACGCCGGTAACTTTAGCCTGTCCGCCAAGTTTTCCTTCGGTACCCACTTCCAGTGCCACACGCGTTACTTCCGAAGCAAAGGAGTTGAGCTGCACCACCATGGTGTTGATGGTTTTTTTTAGTTCGAGAATTTCACCTTCTACATCCACGGTAATTTTTTTGGAGAGGTCACCGTTTGCTACGGCGGTCGTTACTTCTGCAATGTTCCGTACCTGGGCAGTGAGGTTGGAGGC
>CAYTGJ010000220.1:3133-4715 GCA_964437245.1 uncultured Chitinophagaceae bacterium | reverse complement strand
CACGGACATGATCAGGATCAGGTCCAGGTCGGCAATAATGTTTTCCAGGTGATGAATGGAGGTATGAGGATTCAGGGCTACCCCGGCTTTACAGCCAAGTTCTTTGATCTGTTGTATCGTTCTGTGCAGATGCGGACAGGTTTCTTCGTGGACCGTGATCTGAAAGGCACCAAGTTCTTTAAATGTACTGAGATACCGTTCCGGTTTTTCGATCATCAGGTGTACGTCAAGCGGTTTTTGTGCATGGCGCTGGATGGCTTCCAGTACCGGCATTCCAAATGAAATATTCGGCACAAACATCCCGTCCATAATATCTATGTGAAACCAGTCTGCCTCACTTTGGTTGACCATTTCAATATCTCGTTGAAGATTGGCAAAGTCAGCTGCTAAAAGGGAAGGAGCAATGATCGTATTCATGTATTCTAATTAATAAATTCGTATGCGTATGATAACAAAGATAGAAAATTGGAGCTTATATACAACGCCTGGGCACATCAGATCATTATTTCAAAGAGCGCCACAGAGGCAGAAGGCTCGATCGTTGCTACCGGTTGTTTGGCGCATATTTTATCGTCTTAAAACTGGTGGCGGAAACCGACCCCGTTGTAGCCGATGATCACCTTATCCAGATACCCGCTGAGTTTTTTGTGGCGGTGGGAAGTGTGCACAAAGTACATGGTAGCATCCAGCAGCATCAGAAAGGCCCCCTGAAACATGATCGAATTACCGAATCCAAGATTCATGTCGTGTTTTCTCCGATCGGTCTGATGTCTTGCTCTTTCGGTCAGATACAGCCCGCCTGCCACGTAGGCCAGGTCCAGTGCAGTGTTGAACAGGTATATTTTTTCTACGCTTTGCTGGGCTTCATATGTTTTGCGGAACGGAAGATCGTATTTCCCTCCGGACGCACCAAGATAGCCGGGTACTGCCAGCACAAGGTTAACTCCGTTCCAGAGCGCATTCATTTTATGCAGTTGGGCGACTGAGCCTTCTGAGGCATGGTAGCCGATGATTCCCGTCGTGATGTTCCCGATGGCCCAGACACCCAGTATTCCCATCCCTGTTTTCTGGATTTTCAGACGCTCTTTGTTGAAAGTGATCAATTCGTTTTGTGTCTGGCTATAAGAAGCAAATGACAGGCTGATCAGGAAGAACAGCATCAGAAAAGTAGTTTTAGGCATAGGTCATAAAAGTTTGTATCTCAATATACAAAAATAATGGATGGAGAGGGACAAAGGTCCTATTCTTTTAGTGATATGGTATTACCGGCCCGGAGGCCTGGATAGAGAGGCCGCTTTGATCCGTTCGTAGAGGGAGGTGATAAGCAACAGCATAGTGAAGCTATAGAAGAGGTCTTCCAGAGGAATGGATCCGATACGGATTCCCATGATCTCTTCCGGATTATAGGTGATCACAGGCAATGCAGTAAGAAACCCGTTTACGAGCAGGAAAGGAATGATGGAAACGGCAAAACTCAGGTAGAACCGGCCCATAAAAGGTGATTTAAGTAGGTAAAGATGTGCCAGCAGGATAGGGATCAGAATAGAGAAGAGTACCAGCGGATAGGTTCGGTCTCTGAATA
>CAYTGJ010000220.1:0-3123 GCA_964437245.1 uncultured Chitinophagaceae bacterium | reverse complement strand
AGGAATGACAGGGATACTAAAATGATTCCCCAGGTAATAAGCCTGGAATAGCCGGCCAGATGATCTTTTTTAATGAAGTAGTAGAGTACTTCGTGAATGAAAAGACAGGAGAAGGGAACAAAAAAGAAGAACAGGTATTCCTCCAGTGGCAGATGCAGGATAAACCAGCCTATTACAAAATCCTTGTTGAAATGCCATACGCCCAGAGCAGAGAACCAATTGTCCCAGATAATAAAAAAAAGGGCTACCGGAATGGTTGCCTGGAAGACATATTTCCATTTGCTGAAATAATGAACTTTATCTTCAAAACTCTTATAGAGAGGATAAGAGAGCGTGAAAAGCATGAGGAGCAGATAGGCCGATTGCATTACGCAAAAATTAAGAGGCTTTTCTGTTTAGTTCGTCCCGGAAATATTTAAAGGGAACAATCAGCATTCCGAAGCATTCGCCGTCTTCTTTGGTAAGTTTTTTATGGTGGACTTTATGGGCCCTCCGGAGTGCTCTCAGGTACCAGTTATCACTCTTTTTTAAGATCTTAATTCTTTGGTGAATAAAAATTTCGTGTACCACAAAATAGGAAACTCCGAATGCCGCGATCCCCGATCCGAACCATATACTGATATTTGAATGATACATGACGCCCAGCATGATGCATAGCCAGCTTGGGATGGCAAAAAACAGGGCAAAACTGTCGTTTTTCTGAAAAACCTTGTATGCTTCGTCGTGATGGTCTTTATGCAGGAACCAGAACGTTCCATGCATAAGATATTTATGAGCAAACCATGCCGCAAATTCCATAAATACAAAAGCAACGAGAAAAGAGAGAATATAGAGCAGGTATTCCATGATAACGATACTGATATTGAATAAGTCCCTAAATTAATAAATTTAACGTAAGAAAGAAAATGACATGCGTCAGCAAAAGCCATGGTGCCACTTTATTGTTCCTTTCAATATCGGATTTATAAAAGATCAGGAAAAACAGGAAGGAGAATATAAACCATGCTACATAGTTTTGGATTGGGACTACCGTACCGGAAGACCAGCTCCAGAAATCGTAAGCGATGGCTACCGGCTCAATGATAAAATCGACCAGCGTCATGATAGCGGCTCCGATCAGCGATTTTACAAGGACTGAATACCTGGTTTTTTCTACCGTCACTCCGATGTTGAAAATCATCAGAAGCCAGTTGACTCCGATCATGAGTGGGGTGCCAAAGATCTGGAATCCCAGTACCGGTCCGTACTGGTATTCTCCGAAAATAATTCCGGAATTAATGCCGGCTACCTCCAGAAAATAACCCAGCAGAAAAATAAGCAGGGCAACCATGATCAGCGATAGATTCCGTAAGTTCTCATGACGAAATACCATCACCAGCGATACCAGCAGGTTGAGCGGGGTAAGTGCCAGAAACCAGTCCCGGTTGGCAGACTGAAGGCCTATCAGACCGTTGACATGGAAAAGAAGGATAATGAACAGTGAAAATTCAGGACTTTTTAATTTGTCCTTGACAAATTGAAGGTTAAAGGTCATTGATACTTTGTTTTTCTTCTGTGGAAACATCTTTTGACTGGAGCATATATTCCTTTATTCTGGAACGTACTCCTGAATTTTTTACATTGACCAGATTCTCTAGGATAAATTTTTTATCCCCGGCAATGTCTTTGTTGTATTTGAGCGCCGGAGGACAATTGGTCTGAATGGTAAAACGGATAAATTTAAGTTCTACATTTTTATGATCTTCCAGGATCGCCGCCTCAATAAGGTGCTTTCCTTCGTTGAAATGTGTTATTTTGTCTTTGACCACTTTCAGGTGTTTGGACATGGCTACGGAAACAGCTCCTTTGTAACCGGTCAGCAATGAATTGCCGGTATTTGTGACGGATTGGAATTTCTGATACGCCGCTTCGCAGGTCGCTTTATCCTGCATCGATCCGGCATATATTTTTCTGGCTTCTTCCAGTGTCATGGTTTGGGCGGAAAGCCTCAGGCCTGACAGAATGAATGCGAATAGAAGGAATACGTTTTTCATATGGACCACTCTTTTGGTTTGTTAATACAAAAACAATTCCAACCTAGATCAGGTTCAGTTTATGCCTGATCAGGCACCAGATAAATAAGAGGTATTTTTTCCCGTCTGAAATCCTGATCCGCTGATGCAGGATCACCGAAGCAGGTGTTCTTTTGACTTTTCTGAACAAAGAAAGATAATAGGTATAGGAAATATACACCCCGAATCTTGATTCTTTAGGCAACTGGCGTATTCCCCGAAGGCCTGCATCAAAATCTTTTTGAATGTCAATCTCGATCTCCTTTTTGCTTTTTTCATCAAACTGGCCAATTTCCAATCCTGGGAAATAGGTTCTTCCCATCACCTGGTAATCGGCTTTCAGATCCCTAAGGAAATTTATTTTCTGAAAGGCAGAGCCAAGCTTCATGGCATCATGCTTAAGGGCCTGGTAGACCTTTTCATCGCCGCGTACAAATATTTTCAGACACATCAGTCCCACCACTTCAGCAGATCCCAGGATATATTCTTCATAGCCCTGCTGGTTGTAATTTTTATTGTCCAGGTCCATACGCATACTTTTCAGAAACGTATCGATCAGGTTGCGGTCTATGTTGTATTTGTTGATGGTCATCTGAAAGCTGTTCAGTACAGGATTCAGACTTATTTTTTCATCCAGGGCCTGGTAAGTATCTTTGATAAAGCGGTCCAGCAGTTCCAGTTTGTTGTATTCATGAAACGTATCGACGATTTCATCTGCAAACCTTACAAATCCATAGATCGAATAAACCGGCATCCGGAATTCTTTTCCGAGAAAGTAAGTACCCAGTGAAAAGGAGGTACTGTAACAGTTCGTGATAAGCTTACTACATTTAAAAGTAACTTCGTCGTATAATTGTTTCATTGTTATTCGATCGCCTTTCAGTATACCCGGAAGACGGCTGTTTTTAGAAATTTCTGATAAGAGAACCCCGCAAGATACACAATTTTACTTATTTTCTTTTTCGATCAAGTGTGCTACTACCTGCCCGGAGATCAGGCATGGAGGAACTCCGGGACCTGGTACCGTCAGTTGACCTGTGTAATAAAGGTTTTTAACTTTTTTACTTTTCAT
>CAYTGJ010000219.1:0-4830 GCA_964437245.1 uncultured Chitinophagaceae bacterium | reverse complement strand
GCTCGGCAATGGCTTCTTTCTGTGTGGAGAAATTTGGAACCGAAAGGCTGGTCAATTTATCTTCCGTAGAACTAAACGACCGGGTACAGCAGTTTGTAGAGCTAGTGCAGTTTGAAGTAACCCTTTCCGGAGACCACAAATAGTTGATTGTAATTGTTTTACCTGAAAAACCGAATAAAATAAAACCGCCGGGAAGATATATCAAATTGTATTTTAGATTATTATAAAAATATTGTACTTTTGATGTGCTTTTTAGCGGTTTTTGTAAAAAAGGCGAAAATAGATTTACAAAGTAAATTAAAAAGTGAGTAAACCGAACCATTTACCAACCCGACGGATGAATTTAAAGCTATGGCTCTTGGGGGTAGCCTTGCTCTTTAGTATCTCATCCAATGCAGCTATTTTTGTGATATCAGGTATTTATCAGGGCAAAAACGTTTTTATACAAAACCCGTCTATCAACGATGATGGTGTTACCTTTTGTACCAACGATGTATATGTAAACGATGTCAAAGTAATGTCAAACATTACGACCGGAGCTTTTGAAATAGACTTGTCTTCCATCCGGATCAGTTCACAACTTACGATTAAGATCACACATAAAGAAGGGTGCAAACCCCGGGTATTAAATCCTCAGGTAATCCGCCCTTCCAGTATGTTTCATTTCAACTCTTTCCAGGTAGACAAAGAGCATTTTGTATGGTCTACGCGCGGAGAAAAGCCTAAAGGCAAATATGTACTGGAATATTATGTCAATGATAAATGGAATCTGATCAAAGAAATGCCTAATAAAGGATCCGTGATTCTGAACAACTATGATACTGACGGTGTGATTCCCGGCTTACACAAATACAGACTTAAACTGATTGAAGCAGAAGGAAGGGTCCATTATTCACAGATCGTGGAATTTACCAAATAGCCATTATGATTGGTTTGGTTCCGATCAGCTCTGATCGGGACCAAAGCTATAAAAATTTAAAAAAGGGAGTAAATGCAAATTACTCCCTTTTTTTGTGTCTTGTCCCCTGATACAAGTCGACGAAACAATTAGGACTACTATAATTAATTCCGGACAGTCTAAAAATTAAAAAGGGCAGTAATTTGATTTACTGCCCTTCTGTTTTTCTGTATGTGAATTTTAGCTAAGCCGTTACCAGGGAAAGAATGGATTCGAACAATGCTTTTCCGTCGGTATTGCTGAGTTTAGCATCCGCCGCTCTTTCCGGGTGGGGCATCATGCCGAATACATTTTTATTTTTATTGCAAATCCCTGCGATGTTCAACAGAGATCCGTTCGGGTTGGCAGCCTCAGAGACATTTCCCTGCTCATCACAATACCGGAAAAGGATCTGCCCGTTGTCCTGAAGTGATTTCAGCGTATCCTCGTCTGCAAAATAGCGACCTTCTCCGTGAGCCACCGGGATCTTATACCCTTTGCTGAGGTCAAGTTTAGACGTAAGAAGAGAATCGTTGTGCTCCGGTTTGATGAATACGTTTTTACAGGAGAATTTCATATGATTGTTTCGCAGCAACGCTCCCGGCAGAAGATGGGATTCGGTAAGGATCTGAAACCCGTTGCAGATCCCCATCAGGAAACCACCTTTTTCAGCGTGGCGGATCACCTGGTCCATGATCGGCGAAAACCGGGCAATAGCTCCTGAACGCAGATAATCTCCATACGAAAACCCTCCCGGAAGAAAGATAAAATCACAGCCTTTCAGGTCTGTATCCTTGTGCCACAGTTTTTCCACCTGCTGACCCATGATATCTTTTACTACGTATACCAGGTCTTCATCACAATTTGAACCCGGAAAAACCACTACACCAAACTTCATTGCTAAATTTTATTTATATTTATAAAATTAATTTCTGATCAATCGACGGATATACATTCGGGAGTTGAAGAACTGGATTTTGTAATTCGGAATTTCACATACCCTGTAATCCAGATCAAAATTACGCTTATCTTTTAAACAATACAAATATGTTAAAATCAATGACAGGTTATGGGGTGGCAACGGCTGAAAATGATCAGCTTTCCGTAACCGTGGAAATCAAATCACTGAATTCCAAATTTCTTGACCTGAGCCTCCGGCTCGCCAAGGAATATGCCGATAAGGAACTGGAGATCCGGAATCTCCTGAATACAAGTATTGAAAGAGGAAAAGTTTCGCTGGTGGTTGATGTCAAACCCAAGACAGAAGTAAAGCCGAAAGTCAATATCAACAAAGGCCTGGTAAAATTCTATTATACAGAGTTGCTGGACACGGCCGAAAAGGCCGGAGCTCCGAAGGAAGATCTTTTTAAGACGACGCTGACCCTGCCGGGCGCAGTGGATACAGATGCCCAGTTGAACGACAACGACGAAGAATGGAAATTTGTACTCCGGGTATTGCAGGAAGCCATTACCAAGTTTGAAACATTCCGCCTGGCCGAGGGCAAGGTACTGTCCGGAAAATTTCTGGAATATCTTGATAAGATCGACCAGTTGCTTCGGAAAGTAGAATCGTTCGACCCCCAGCGGATAGAAGCGATTCGTGAGCGTATCAAAACGCATGTGGCTGAATATGTCCAGACAGAAATGGACCTGGGCCGATTCGAACAGGAACTGATTTATTATATCGAAAAGCTGGACATCAGCGAAGAAAAAGTACGCCTCAAAACGCATATTGAGTATTTTAAGGAAACCATGGGCTCTGCTGATAACAATGGTAAAAAGCTAGGCTTTATTGCCCAGGAAATCGGCCGGGAGATCAATACCATTGGCTCGAAGGCCAACGACGCCAATATCCAGCGATGTGTGGTGGAAATGAAGGATGAACTGGAAAAGATCAAAGAGCAGGGAATGAATGTTCTTTAGTCAGGACCGGAAATTATCGGGCATGACGGAAGGAGGAAGCATGAAAAAAATTATACGACGGATTTTTGCAGCAATCGCCGGACTTATCCTGTTCTGTCTGTTGTTGTCTCCGTTTCTTTTTACCAGGGTCGACCGGACCCCTTACCAGGAAATGCCCTATTACAAAGAGATGATGGCACAACTGGATACCTTCCGGTTGGATACACTAAACGAAACAGGTGCGTTTTTCAAAGCCGGTTGGGCACGTGTCAACATTACCCCTTCCTATCCTCCTCATCTGGCAGGATACGGATTCCGGGAGAAAGCTGCCTGTATACATGATTCCGTATTTGTACGGGCGTTTGTATTTGACAATGGCATCCGGAAAAGCCTTTTCCTCTCGGCAGACCTTTTGATTTTCCCGCCGGTGCTGGAAGCCCGTATTCGTGCTGCGGCAACAAAGATGGGATACGATGCTGCCTCTCTTTATTTTTCTGCCACGCATACCCACAGTGCTCCCGGAGGCTGGGCCGAAGGACCCGCCGGAAAAGTACTCGCCGGGACTTACAAAGAAGAATACGTGACGCAACTGGAAACCGCAATGCAGGAGGTGATCCGGCTGGCCGAAGCTGACCGTGCAGAAGCCGCCACAGGATTCGGAATGCTGGAGGCTGCTTCCTTTGTCCGCAACCGGCTCAACGAACCCGACAGCGAAACCGATCCCTGGATCAGAGTATTGAAAGTCAGAAAAAAAACAGGAGCAGAAGCCGCCATTATTGTCTACTCGGCGCATGCAAATTGTTTGAAGATGAATTACCACTGCGTCTCCGGCGATTACCCCGGCCATATGATCCGGACCCTCGAACAAAGCGGAACCCTTGATTTTGCCATGTACGCCGCAGGTATGGTAGGAAGCCATACCCCAAAACCGATCTATCACGAGGGGCGGGAAATGGAAAATGAATCCTTCATTGATGCCTACGGAGATAGCCTGGCTTCTCTCATCAGCAAGGGTTGGGAAAACATACAGGTGAAAGAAAATCATGATCTTGCGACTGCCGTACTGGAACTTCCTCTGAGAGAGCCTCATCTGAAAATAGCACAAAACTGGCGGGTCCGGCCCTGGTTGTTTAAATGGGCTTTCGGCCCCTATCATCCTACGGTCAAGATCCTGAAAATTGATAATACGGTCTTTATGGGAATGCCTTGCGATTTTTCAGGAGAACTAATGAAGGATTTTCAGGAGGTCTGTCGGGAGAAGAACATTAACCTGGTCATTACCAGTTTTAACGGAGGATATATCGGGTATGTGAATGTGGACCGGCACTACGATAAAAATAAAGGGGAAACCAGGGATATGAACTGGTTTGGTCCATATAATCAGGCGTATTTTACCGAAATTGTAAAAACAATCCTTAAAAAAATCTGAAACGGCCTTTGGTACGGATGCTGATATGGTCGCATTCGCCCACCGGCTGTCCGTCAAGGCTGAATACCGCCATGTATTCCCTTGTTTCCGAATATTCGGTAAGATTAGGACGAAGATCTGTATAAGGGGCTTTGTCGGTCTCGGCAAGCAGGATATAGTCGGTTTCTTCTCCTCTTTTACAATACAAAAGAATAGAGGTATGACCGTCCATGTCGAAATTCAGTTGTACGCTGTTTTTGGACCGGCGGATCCGCAAATAGGGTTTAGGAGGCATAACGGTCCCGTTTCTCTTCACGATGCCTGCTTCAGATAATGAAATTAAACCACTATACATAGTAGAAATAGATTTTGAGTGTTATGGCTAGGCAATTTTACGCAACATTTCCGAAAGAGAATAGCCGTTGTAAGAAATCAAACTATTTAAATGGTTTTGATAACCAAATAGATGTGTAGGTTGGAGAGGCCAAATGGTTTTTATAGTAGAAATACCTATAAATTGTGTATAACCCCGGGAAAAACGACAGGGGAATATTCAGTATGTAAAAATCACGCTATGTAATGT
>CAYTGJ010000218.1:0-4893 GCA_964437245.1 uncultured Chitinophagaceae bacterium | reverse complement strand
ACTGGCAGAATTAATGGGCTGGAGCCGTTTTGTAGCCTTGCAGGTAGAATATAGTCTGATCCAAAGGACACCGGAGCGGGAACTTATTCCGATGGCGAAAGAATTTGGGATGACCCTCACTCCCTGGGCTCCGCTGGCAGGTGGCGCTCTTACAGGAAAATATCTCCGGGGAGACAAAGGTAGGATTCCGGAACACAGCAAACGCCTGAACGAACGCAGTACCGGTATTGTAAAGGCGGTAGTGGAGATAGCCGAGGAACTGATCGTACCGGTCTCTCACGTAGCACTAAAGTGGACCACTCTGCAGGGTATTTCCTCTATCCCGATTGTAGGGGCTACCAATGTACCCCAGGTAGAGGAAAATCTGAAAGCAATGGATGTATCGCTTACGGCCGAACATCTGCAAAAGCTGGAAGAGATCAGTAAGATTGAGCTGGGTTTCCCGGGTGATTTCTTCCGCGAAGAAGGAGTACGAAACACTACTTACGGAGGTTTTTATGACCGGATCGAAAAACGGGGATAAAAATAGTTCTGATTAATGATCCGGGGCGGATGACAAATGATCATCCGCCCCGGACCGGTTTTTTATGTTACTCTTTTTCCAGTTCGTATTCTGCATCTTTCGGACATACGTTTCCTCCGTTGCAATGACTGTGTACTTTTACCATCTCCGGAAAACCGGTTGTGATCACCATCGTACATTTATAGTTATCGCCTGTATACCGGTAAGTAGGCAACCCGCTTCCGTCTTTTTGTATGACAATATCAGGTCCCCGTTTGAAAAACTGATTGACGGCAATGCCTTTCATCTGTGCTTCGCAGGTCATTTTATAGTCTTCCGGGAAAAACAGATACTGATAAGTAGAATCTGTCAGCTTTTTAAGAAGCAGGTATTCCGGATATCCTTTCGCCGTCGTTTTATATACCTCGTCGTATTGATCACGGGGGATTTCCGGCTTGTTACAGGCCGCCAGTAAAGAAATAAATAGCAGGAGGGTGTTTTTTCTGATGTTCATAAAAGTAAAATATTAATTGATTAAGAATTGTTAATTGTATACTGTTTTGAGAATCACCTCATCGGGACAAATCCATGCGACAACACCGCAAGACCAAAGTTGACATCGATGATCAAGGACATCACCAGCAGAAATATCCAGAAGGATTTATTAAAACGATCTTTGTACCGATGTTTCCGGTCTATAAAAAACGCCAGTAAAAGTGCCAGCACCACCGACGGCAGGATCATGACAAAACTGAATCCCATCATGGTTCCTGCCATATACCCTATTCCTTTCTCATTCCACCGGGGATACATAAATAATATTCCATACAGTACAACCCCAATTGTAAACAAGACAATGCTAAGGATCCTGAGTACAGCATAACTTTTACGGTATTCCTGATACTCTCCTTCCTGAGCGGCAAATTCATCGAGCAAATTATTTTGTTCTTCCACGGTGGTATTTGTTGTCTTCATACAACTTATAAGACCATTTTCTCTCTCAGCTTCTGAAGTGTTTTTCCTTTGTTTTTTATTCCCTCCAGGGAAGAGCGCTGTAACTGGTCGACCAGCAGGAATGAAAAAGAACCCGGCCACCACTCTGACGGATCTGTTTCCCGTCCAGGATTCCTGTTCCTGTCTGCCAGAACCCCTGCGAGCACAATTCGGACTTCTTCCGGGGTCTCCGCATGCAGGATAAGATCATTGAGCTTCTGCAACCCGGAGGGAAGATCTTCTCCCTCCATATCGGCCAGTGCATCCGCGAGTCTCCAGGGCCACCATACTTCTGTGATGCGGCCCACTGTTCCAAAATCAGCACTGGCTTTTTCAAACTTTCTTTCCTTCAGTGCAAGTGTTCCTGACAGCAGATGAAAAACCATTGTCTGAAATCCTTGTCCCGGTATCTCAGGCGTCTTCTCCTCCTCCAGGAGCGTACGTTCGCTCTCCGCCAACTCCACCCCACCCATTTCGTATATCAGCAAGGCTTTCAGGGTATGTGCCATTATCCTTTCTTCCGGACGGTCCGACCTGTTGGCTATGATATCCGATTCGGCCAAGGCAGAAGCCGGTTTGCCGGAAAATATCCAGCTATATCCCAGCAAGGCTCGCATATACTGTTCCTCCTCTCCTATCGCTCCGGCAAAACTATCCAAAACGGCTACCTTATCGTATTTTATCCTCTCCGAAAGAGTTCTATAGGTTTTGTATCTGGCAGAAGAATATAGTTTATCATAGAAATCTTCTGCTATTTTTTTATTATTGCCTCCTGTACAGGAAAGCAACAACCAAAACAGTATTCCTCTCTGAAAAAAATGAAAAGCAATGGTTGTACGCATAGGTTGAGTACGCAGGCCGACTTTGCTGCCGGGATTTATTTACCTTACTTATAATGGAGAGAAGAGGTTCCGGGACACTAGTCTGAAAACCTCTTCCCTCTATTATTATTCTGCGTCGTGGTGTGTAAGCTTATAGGCTACCACCCGATTATTGAAGAAAGTAGGGACCAATAGCATATTAGTCTCTGCCACAAAATCAATATCTGCCGAGTTGATCTTATCTGCTTTTGTATCCAGCACCAGATTTTTCTTCCCATCCGGCTCGATCAGGAAGATCGTTCCTTCCCAGTCGGAAACTACATAATGACCTTGTTCGCCGAAGTATACCACCCCGTCTCCGGCGCCTATCTCTGTGGCAATGTCAGTGGCTTCTTTCGTAGCCAGATCGATCGATTTAAAATCCTGCCCTCCGAAAGAGGCCAGCAAAAGGCGGTTATTCTCTATGAGCAATCCGTTCGGCCCTTTTAAGCCTTCTTCCAGCCAGGTAGTGACCTTGCCATCAGAAAGAGTATGAATTTTATTGGCTTCTGTATCGGAAAAATAAACCAGTCCGGCTGGGTCAATCGTTACATCGTTCAGGAATTTAGCTCCCGGTACCTCGTAGATTTTGACGATCGCTCCTTTGTCAATATCAATTTCCACCAGTCTGGTAATATCGGTCACATACAATTTATTTTTATAGACTCCCATTCCTTTGGGTGCATCCAGGCCTTTTACCCATTCCAGGATCTCAATTTTACCTTCCGGCGACAGTTTGGAAATAAATCCGTTCTTATCTTTATCCGTAGGCATCCCGTTGACATTCGATACGTAGATCACCTTACGTTCTTTATCAAACAATACCGATTCCGGAGTTTTCAGGGTGCTGTCGCTTACCCAGAACTGTTCGATCACGATAGGAGTTGCTGTCGTTTCACTTCCGGTAGTATCTGCCGAGGAAGAATTTTCTTTATTGGCTCCGCCACAAGAGGCCAGTACCACAGCGGCACCCAGGAGTAGTAAATGGTTTTTGAACATAGGTCAGTTTTTTAAGTTTAAAAATTTTGTTTTACAAAAAAGGCCCGTAAATCCTTATGGTCTTGCTTTGAAGGCTTTCCGCCGGTGCGTTTGTGAGACACAAACGTACGCTGATTTCTTTGCAAGACCGTCAAGCCATTGCTTTTGCAAGCAGCCTGGCAATAGAACATTCTTCGTCAGAGAATTATAGCCTAATTATTTAAAACCTAATTTAATGATTTTGATTTTATTCCCGGTGGGTGTTTGAAGAATTTTTATCCGGTGCTGAGATTTCATAAAATCCTGCAGAATAAATATCCGGTTACGAAACGATGAAAAAGGATCGAAGGAGAAGAATAACTGTTCGCTGCATAAACGGGAGGCAAATCATCTTCTGTTTATGCAAACATTCCTCTGTTCTTAGTTGAAATAAAACACCATTTCAGAAGTCCGGCCTTCATTGGTAAAAGACACTTCGTCGGACAGTTGCTGCATCAGAAAAATACCACGTCCTCCTAGTTTTTCCAGGTTTTCAGGGGCTGTAGGGTCCGGCAATTTATCCGGATCGAAGCCTGGGCCTTCGTCTTCCACTATAAACCGCACCTTGTTCTCTTCGTACACGGCGGTCAGTGTTACATTTTTGTTCTTATCGCAATTATTGCCATGTTTAATGGCGTTGTTCACAGATTCCGTCACTGCGATCATGATATTGCCATAGATATCATCGTCAATTTTGTATTTATCTTTTACATTATCGATAAAACTTTCGACAATCCGGATATTCTCAACGATGGACGGTATTTGTATTTTCAATGAGTTCATTTGTAAATAATCGCCAATATATATTATTTTTCTAATTTCTGAAAATATTCATTCACCTCTTGCTTATAATAAGGTGTTAAAGCAGGAGGGACGGTTTTCAACAAATCTATTTGTTTTTCTTTGGCTTTCAAATATTTTTCAAAAGAAGGAGGAACCTCGTTTTTAAGCTCTCTTGCCCGTTCGGCCTCTCTTTTTTCATCCAGTTCACGCTCCCGGGCCGCTTTTTCCGACTCCAGCAACCTGGAAAGTATATCTTGTTGCCTCATGATGGTTTCCTGGGTCAACCTCTTGTTTACCAGATCTTTTTCAGTTTCTTCCATCAGTTTTTTCATTTCGCTCAGCTCGTTTCCGGGATTTTTTCCGTCTTTCCCCATTTTCCCCTCCATTTCTTTAAGGGCTTTCCGGATCATTTCCTGCTGAGCCGCCAGTTTGGCCAGTTCTTCCGAAAGCTGCCGTCCTGTTTTACCGCTCTTCTTGAGCTGTTCCATACTTTGGTTCAACTGTTTCTGAAGTTCCCCCAGACCCGGGTTCTTATTTTTCCCCGGTTTTTTACATTGACCATTGCCTTTCTGTTTGGACTCTGCCATTTGCTGTTGCATTTGCTTCATCACATCGTTCAGCATAAGGGCCAGGTTGTTAATCGAGGTCATGGCAAACTGCTGTTTGCCGGCAGCCATATCGCTTCTGCGGATCCGGATGGCCTCTACGCTTTCGTCCATATACCCTTTCATCATGCGT
>CAYTGJ010000217.1:0-4913 GCA_964437245.1 uncultured Chitinophagaceae bacterium | reverse complement strand
AGCCAATGTATCCGGCTCCACCGGTGATTAATATGTAATTGTTGGATGAATTCATGGTGTGATCTATAAGTCACTAAAATAATAGAAATTCTAAAGAGGAAAAAGTGTTTGTGTTAAATTATTGTGAAGTCCTCTCTGGAAAAGATTCTGGATCAGGATCAAATAATGATTAAGAGAAAAAAAAAGAGAGTAGGAGAAGAAAGATTTCTTTCATGTTCTGGAGGGTAGAGAACTAAAATATAATCCGGCTCCCGGAATAAAATTTATAGCGGTTGAAGAAGCTGTATATACATGATGCTGTATGTGAATGGTATAATTTATTTGAACATTTATATAAAGTCTTAAGAGCAGGACAAGTCTATCTTTACTGCTATAGCATAGGGTTACAAATACTAAACAGAGATGAATTATGAAAACAAATTCAGTAAAAATGATCCTAAGTGTTGTCATGATTGTGGCACTTAGCGCTAAGGTGTTAGCTCAGATTCCTCAGACACCTGTGGGAGAAGAGGGAAGATTGCCTGATCAGCTAGAAAAAAAGGATGTCCCCGTAATTGTAACAGATAATTATTACAGAGATTATCCTTCCTCTACGGTAGAGTCATGGTACGTTTATCCTGAATATTCGTATGTAGACGGTACCGATTGGTATGTTTATACTCCGTCTGCGGTGAGAGGAGCTCCGGAATATTATCTGGTAGAATTTACTTCTGACAAGACTCCCCATAAAGTTGTCTATTCCAAAACAGGGGTGAGGGTTAGTACCTATCGTGAGCTCAATACAGGGTTGCCGAAAGCTGTCACGAATGCATTGAAGAAAAGTCCTTATAAACACTGGACAGTGGTGAAAGAAAAAGAAGAGATCCGGAGGGATTCGGATGCTCAAAAGGTGTATAAGATAGTGGTCGAAAAAGAAGGTGAAAAACATACGCTTTATTATCAGGAGGACGGTAAGTTATTAAAGGATAAGACGGAAAAACCGAAATAGCAGAGCTGTTTTATGTGTAGGAGTACTATCTTAAAAACAGTTCTCGAATTATATAAGACAGCAACAAGATGATCATCCTGTGAGCGGAATGTAATAATCTGTTTATCTGAAACAAGAAACATAGATTGTTCTACCTGGTCTAAAAACAGCAGAACCCGTCAACGGTCTCTGCTGTTTTTACAATAATACAAGGGAGCGATTCTTTCGTATTTGAGAAGCAATTTTTTAATCTTCTGAAAAAAGTAAGAATAAATTTGTGTAGTTAAATAGCTACACGTATATTTGTAGTCAAATAACTACATAATGAATCTAAGACGAGACGTATTTCAGGCCATTGCGGATCCTACCCGCCGCGCGATCCTGTTGCTGGTGGCTTCGCAAGCCATGACTGCCGGAGCCATCGCTGCTAACTTTGATACCGCAAGACCTACCGTTTCCAGGCACCTGCAGATACTTACAGAGTGCGAATTGCTTGAGCAGGAGCAAACTGGCAGAGAGATCTATTATCACTTCAATGCACAAAAAATGAAAGACGTAGCCGACTTTATAGAACCCTTCCGCAGCATGTGGGATGAACGGTTCAATAAACTGGAAGCCGTCATGAAAAAATATCAATCTAAAAAATAATCTACCATGGAGTTAAAAACAAACGTACAGGCCGGAGAAGGGAGTCAGGACATATTCATCACCAGAACCTTTGATCTTCCCCTTGAGCTTCTGTTCAAAGCATACACCGCACCGGAGCTTTTCGAACAATGGATGGGGACTAAAGTACTGATATTTGATATGAAACCTCAGGGCAGTTACCGGTTTGAGACCAGTGACCCTAAAGGAAATGTTGTCTTCTGCGCTCATGGTGTTATTCATACATGCATTGCGAATAAGAATATTACCCGCACTTTTGAAATGGAGAATACTCCTTTTCCTGTCCAATTGGAGTTTCTCGATTTCGAATCGCTTACAGATGATACCAGCCGGCTTACGATGCATATTATTTACAAAACCATTGCGCTGAGGGATCAGATGTTGCAGTTACCCTTTGCACAAGGACTCAATATGGCACATAACCGTTTGCAGGACATCATGCGTCTACTAAAATAATCAGTCTGTTTCTTCCCTGAACCTAAGATTGCAGCCAGACCAGATAAGAGAGGCATGATTTCGGATAAGAGGCAACCAACGTTTTAAAGCATTATTATTTACTTGTAGAAAAATAAAACCATAGAACTCTTTAACTATTTTAACAATGGCAAACTCAAAAAACACCTCTGCAAAACGCAATAAGATCATCTATTGGATCGCCACTGTATGGCTTTGCCTGGGAATGGCTTCCAGCGGTATCGTACAACTTATCAGAATGAAAGAAGAGGTAGATATGTTTACTCATTTGGGCTATCCCCTGTACTTTCTGACCATTCTGGGAGTATGGAAAATACTCGGTGTGATAGCAGTGCTCAGTCCCCGGTTTCCTTTACTCAAAGAATGGGCGTATGCCGGTTTTTTCTTTACCGCATCAGGGGCTTTCTTTTCTCACCTCGCTCTTGGAGACGAGGCGCTGGAATTGTTCGGTCCTGTACTATTACTGGTACTTACGGTGGTGTCCTGGTATTTCAGACCTGCAGACCGGAAGCTCTCTTCTGTCGGTGCTTAAATACTTATCAGTTGTAAGGATTGTGCGTTACAGTATTGATGACTATATTCAAGGATCACGGAGAAATAGAAAAAAAGATGATGGAGGGAGAGTTCTATCCATAGAAAAATAACTGTTCGGAATAATAATTTTTTCGACAGACTAATACTAGTAGAACTCATCTGAAAAATCAGTATACGAAATTCCAGATACTGGCCACGGCCACTCACATCCGATAGAGTTTTCTATGAAAATTTTTCCAGTACCTTGTAGCTGTTTTTGAAATAACTTCTATATAATTTATATGAAAACCATAAAAAAAAATCTACCCGCAGAAATGCGGACACAACTATTCAAAGTATTGAAAACCCGTTTCGAGAAAAATATGCAACGCCATAAAGGGCTTGAATGGACGGAGGTACAAACCCGGTTGGAAAAACAGCCCGCTAAACTCTGGTCGCTGAATGAAATGGAGGAAACCGGAGGAGAGCCTGATGTAGTAGGATACGATAAAAAGACAGGAGAATATATTTTT
Source organism: uncultured Chitinophagaceae bacterium (assembly GCA_964437245.1). Lineage (GTDB taxonomy): Bacteria > Bacteroidota > Bacteroidia > Cytophagales > Cytophagaceae > JANYCO01. The sequence goes on along the minus strand of CAYTGJ010000217.1, from coordinate 1,760 downwards.
TACGATTGCTCGGCTGAAACTCCCAAAGACCGTCGGAGCATTTGCTATGATCCGGAAGCACTCGAATCACGAAAAGAACATAAACCGAAGAACAGTGCCATCGGAATGGCAGAGGAAATGGGTATTACGATCTTAACGGAATCGGAATACCGGGAACTGCAGACGTTAGGGAAGTTCGATACCAAAACCTCCAGTTGGATAAAAACACCGGAGGATATCCGGAAACTGGGAGGAGCTATTTTCGGAGACTGGCGGTATGGTCACGTATTCATCTATCACAACGGAGCGGAGTCTTATTATGCGGCAAGAGGGTTCCGGGGCTCGTTGCGGGTGTGAGTGAAGATAGGTGAGAAATAATAGGTGTGTAGACACTAAAGTCTATGGGCTTAAGAGCTTACAAGTGCTATTAAATTTTCATGCATTAATGAATTGGGTTGACTATTTTTCTCTCACCAATTCATGTGTTAGTTCTCCCACAGAATAATCAGGTATTTCTCCGTTTATCTGATATAATCTGATCGTGTCATCTTTTATTTTATAATGATAGGTATTTTGTTCTTCTTTTTCTTCTGTGTTGGAAACAAATATAGCATCCATCCACAAGCCTTCTCCAAAATCGTAATAGAGTTCGTAGTAGTTATATCCGGATATTCCAGTTACATAACCATCTAATTCAAATGTTACTTTATTCTCGGAGAGAAGATCCGTATACTTTCCTGTCAATAAGATTCGTCTTAACTCAGTCTGTTCATCCAATACTTTCCGGTAATGCTCTTTTTTGTGTTCAAAAGATAATTCAATATGGGTATCATCTACAAGTCTTATGGTCAATGGGTTTTTGAAATAGTTGAAGCCTTCTCCTGTGTTAAGCTTATTCTCGAATATATTTTTGTCCGGATTATAGCTTAAAGGAGCTTCAAATCCACCTTCATGATCGCTAAAGCCATGCAGGATTCCCTTGTTCTGTTCCAATTCATCTTTTTTTAGTATAAAACCAAATAGGCTGGTAGGGTAGTCTCGGTTATCGTAGATTGATTTTGTACGTTCTATATTTTTCAGATATGGCTCAGACAACCAATATCCCGAAAAAGTATTACTTAGTTTATCTAGTTTTTCTTTAGGAAAGGAGTTTTCTATATCTGTTGACGTTTTGGTTTCAGGGGTTTTCTCCTGAGAGTCTGATTGGCATGCTAAAAAAGAAATTGAAAATATTCCAATAGCAAAGGGCAGGAGTATCTTTTTCATATAAACTAGTTGAGAGATGAATTAAACCGGACTGTTAAGTTACATAATTTATGTAAAAAAAGCCTTCTACAGATGAAATAAAAGAGAGATGATTGGTATGAAATATTTAAAATAGAACTCTTATGAGGAGCGTGTTAGCGTAAACAGAAGTCAATACCACTTTGATCAAATAATTTTACTTCTTTATAGACGGTAAGTTTTTCGAAGTCAAACATAAAAAATAGTTTACACTAGAGCCAAATAGTTTTTAAAATAAATGTTCATAGTGATATTATTACATTCTCATCCAAACGCACACTTTCTATATATAGGAACGCTTGTGTAGGCCTTTTTTTGAGTGAATTATGAATTTTAAGGAGCTGCATTGTAATGCAACTGTGCTTCAGAGGATATTTCAAACATCGTTTCTCCACGTTTAGTTTTCCCTTCATATACTATTATCTTCCACATACCCTCTTACATTGGTTGTTCATCACTTAGTAGTAGCCAGGCATAATTCCAGCCTTTCTCACAAG
>CAYTGJ010000216.1:0-4956 GCA_964437245.1 uncultured Chitinophagaceae bacterium | reverse complement strand
ACCTCAAGTCCGGAAAAGAGGGTATTCATCCTTACCCGTTCAGCTTATGCCGGATTGCAGCGTTATGGAGCCGCTACCTGGAGCGGAGATGTAGTGTCGCGTTGGAGTGATCTTAAAGACCAGATCTCGGCAGGAGTAAACTTCTCTCTTTCCGGGATCCCATACTGGACTACCGATATCGGAGGATTTGCCCTGGAAGATCGCTATATGAATCCAGATGCAAAAGCCCTGGACGAATGGCGTGAGCTTAATGCCCGTTGGTTTCAGTTTGGAGCCTTCTGTCCGCTGTTCCGTTCTCATGGTCAGTATCCGTTCAGAGAGATCTTCAACATAGCGCCGGAAAATCATCCTGGCTATGCCTCCATGCTTTATTACAATAAGCTGCGTTATACGCTGATGCCTTATTATTATTCACTGGCCGGCAACACTTACCATCATGACTATACCATCATGAGAGGATTGGTGATGGATTTCGGAACGGATAAAAATGTACTGAATATTAACGATCAGTTCATGGTAGGCCCTTCACTGCTGGTCAACCCGGTGACCGAATACAAAGCGAGAGAGCGTCAGGTATATCTTCCTGCCACTACAGGATGGTATGATCTGTATACCGGAGTATACCTGGAAGGAGGAAAATCCGTGACAGCAAAAGCACCGCTCACTTCACTTCCGGTATATGTGAAAGAAGGTTCTATTCTTCCCGCCGGACAGGATATCCAGTATACCGGAGAAATCCCGGATACCTTGATCACTTTGTATGTATATGGAGGGAAAGACGCTTCCTTTGAACTCTACAGTGATGAAGGAACCAACTACAATTATGAGAAAAATGACTTTTCAACGATCCCGTTGTCTTATGAAGAAAAAACAGGGATCCTGAAAATAGGAAAGAGAAAAGGAACCCACCCGGGTCTGATTGCGGAGCAAACCTATAAGATCATCCTGATAAATCGGGAGCATCCGCAGGCTTTCGGAGGAATACAGAAAATATCCGGCATCGTTCGCTATACTGGAGAAGAAACACAAGTAAAACTGAAGTAAAGAATAGTGAAACAGGAAGTTGTCTTAAAATAAAAGGCAACTTCCTGTTTACCTTATGAAGGGGAGGAGTATATAGCATAACGCAAATACCTTGTTGTTGTTATTACAATAATATAATCTTCACACTTTGTTCTTATAAAATGCTGTAAAAATGAAGAAATAGGGCTTTTTAGAACTATCACTTTATTTATAAAAAATTATAATCATCTTAGTGTAAAAAATACAATTTTAAAATAATAAAGACTGTTAGCGGGGAAAGTTAGTGTAAGCATAATAATCGTGGAAAAATTCCACAGAACAACTAAGCAACGTTTTATGCATATGAAAAAACTATTATTCTCATTCCTGATCATGAATTTGATCTCCTCGTCGCTTTCGGTCGCCCAGGTTTCAATCGGAGGAATCGTAAACCGTTATTACAAAGTGACCGGTTTTACTCCTGCCAGCGGAGGAACTTGTGCATCTCCTGCTACTCTGGCCACTGCTACAGTAGGAACTGCCTACGGAGCTGCCAGTCCTGCTACCCTCACCACGGGAATGCAAGTCCTGATCATACAGATGCAGGCAGGTACTTCCGGGGTGATGAACCGGACAGCTACAGCCGCTACTTACGGAGATATCTCCAATACCGGAGGAGCGGGCAATTATGAATTTGCCACCCTTGCATCAGTATCCGGAAGTACGGTTTCTTTTACAACAGAACTGGTCAATATCTATGATCCTTCCGGAAATGTTCAGTTGATTCCTACCTGGCTGGGCAATACTTCCGCTACTAATTACACTACATCAGGCATTGTCACACCGTTACCCTACAATGAAACCACAGGAATCGGCGGGGTACTGGTCATTTCCACCACCGGCACGATTACGTTAAATCACGCCATGGACGGAACGGCCATGGGATTTCCGGGAGGAGATACGATCGGAGATGCTTATAAGGCTACCTGGCCTCCTAATCACATTCAGTACGCTTGCTGCGGTTCCAGGGTAAATGGCGGTGGACTCAATATGGAAGCGACCAATGGAGGCCGTTATGCCTTTCCCCTGATCATGACACAGGCGCGTTATGATGTTTCAAGTCCTTGCTCCAATACGACCTTGTATATTATCAAAGGAGCCAGGAAAGGAAAAGGAATTTTTGGAATTTATCCGGGAGAAGAGCTCTCAAAAGGAAAAGTGGCCAACGGCGGCGGTGGCGGTCATGGGTATAATTCCGGCGGTGGCGGCGGCGGTGGGTACACTGGCGGCGGAAACGGTGGATACGAACTTGCCTGGGCATGCAACGATAATGGTACAGGAACACAGCCCGCAGGGTTGGATCACGGAGGAAGAGGCGGACTTGGGCTGGCAGGTGGTGTAACCGCACTTTTCATGGGAGGAGGAGCCGGAGCCGGACATGGTGATGGAAACGGCCAGACCAATATAGGAAGCACTTTGGGAGGATTTCCGACCGGAGTATTCCGTGGCCCTACCAGTGGCGGAAGAGGTGGGGCTGTAATTCTTCTTAAGGCCAGCCAGTTGATTGCCTCCGGGGCACAAACCATTAGCGCCCGCGGTGCTTCCGGTGGCTATTCCAATCAGGATGGAGCTGGTGGTGGCGGAGGGGGAGGTTCTGTCATCCTCGAAGTACCGGCCTATTCAGGAGTACTGACGCTGGATGCAAGCGGAGGAGAGGGAGGCCATGCGATTAACCCGAACTCATCGGATTGCCACGGAACAGGCGGCGGCGGTGGCGGTGGAAGAGTGCTGCTTTCTACCGGAGCGACTCCTCCGGGCGTTACGATCAATACGAACGGAGGAGCAGCCGGAAGATTGCTACAGGTAAATTATTCCTCGGGAAACTATCTGGAAGCTAAGACCAGCCAGTTCTGCGGAGGCAATGTTTACTGGGGATCGGGGGCAGGAGCGTCTACGACACCTACTTATTCCACTACGATTAATACTCAACCCTGTGTCCCCTTGCCGGCGATCCTGGTAGATTTTCATGTGACCCTGCTGGACGATCGCCAGGCTGGCATATACTGGACTACCGCCTCCGAATACAATACGGCATATTTTATCATAGAAAGAAGTACCGATGGTCTTCATTTTACTACAGCCGGAATTGTAAAAGCGTACGAAAACTCCAACCAGATGACCTATTATTCGTTTATGGACGAAGAGCTGGTGACCGCAGAGGGAACGATCTACTACAGGCTTAAAATGGTTGACCTTGATCATACGTTCAGTTATTCAACTATCAATGCCGTTGTATTGAAAGGAGCGCTGGTAGCGGTTTATCCGAATCCGGTAAGAGAAAAAGAAGAAATTATCCTGGAGTATTTTTCCAACAAGGAAGACGACCAGATCAGGATAACGATCGTAGATAACCTAGGAAAACAATTGATGAACCGCCAGGAAAAGATCCGGAAAGGTAAAAATAAAATAGAAGTGGCTACGCAACAGCTTGCTTCAGGAATCTATTTTTTAGAGATAAATGATCTATATGGAAAAACAATACAAAAAATCATTGTGGAATAATACCTGTTTTAAAACGGCAGTCACCCTGATCGGGGTTTATTGGCTATCGTCCTGTACCAGTAAAACGGCGTTTGAGATCACCGAAGAACCTTTCGGGGAGATCTCCCAGGTTGTGCTGAAAAACAAGGAAACCGGTGAGTATGTGTCGGTACTTCCTTCGTTTGGAGCTACGCTTAATCAGGTTGCGTTAAGAAAAGACATGAAGGTCTACGAACTGGTGGAAGGTTGTACAACGTATGAAGAACTGCTGAACGAAGGGAAGAACACCTTTAAAGGAAGTAAACTATTCCCTTTTCCCAACCGGATAAGAGACGGAAAATATAGTCTGGAAGATAAAGAGTATCAGTTTCCCCTGAACTTTCCCCAGGAAAACAATGCGATCCATGGGTTGGTCCTTACGGAAAAATTTGAAGTGATCAACCGGAAGGCAGACGATGAACAGGCGGTGGTAAGTTTGCAATATAAATTCAATAAGGGACAGGAGGGATATCCTTTCAGTTGTATCCTTACGCTTCATTTTGAGCTTAGCCGTAAAGGATTCAGCTGCCGTACAGAAGTGGTCAATACGGATTCGGTCACGGTCCCGGTAGGAGAAGGATGGCATCCGTATTTTAAAACCGGCTCTAAAGTAGACGAACTCGTTTTAAAATTACCGTCAGACAGCCTTTATCTGGTAGATGAACGAATGATCCCTACATTGGCGAAAGCTTCTGTGAATGGGTATAACCTTCCTAAAAAAATAGGGGCAGACAAGTTTGATACCGGGTATAAAGTAAACGAACAGGGACCGGTGGCTCAAACAGAGATCAACGATCCAGCACAGAACATTACCCTGATCGTATGGCAGGAAACAGGACTCGATAAATACAACTATCTCCAGGTATACACTCCTCCGGGGCGTACGTCCATTGCAGTAGAACCGATGACCTGTCTGGCAGATGCTTTTAATAACCGGCAAGGCCTGATCCTGCTGCCCCCTGGACAGACTAGATCTTTTACTTTTGGAGTGCGGCTTGAATAACGAACCTTCGTCCCGGCAATGACACCTCTGAAATATATGAATACGTTATCGGTCGATTGTGTGGTGTTTGGGTTTGATGAAAAAGAATTAAAAGTACTTTTGATTCAGAGAAGCGAGGAGCCGTACAAAGGACATTGGGCCTTGCCAGGAGGCTTTGTAGCACTGGAGGAATCTCTCGAAGAGGCGGTACAGCGTGTGCTGGAAAATCATACGGGAATAAAGGATATCTATATGGAGCAGGTCTACGTCTTTGGGGAAGTAGACCGGTATCCGGAAAGACGGGTGGTCTCGGTGGCATATTATGCCCTGGTGAAAAAGAATGATTATCCTGTAGTCTTTGGATACCAATCCGCCGGTTCGGATCCAAAGAC
>CAYTGJ010000215.1:3209-5094 GCA_964437245.1 uncultured Chitinophagaceae bacterium | reverse complement strand
AATACACAAGGGCTGGGGTATACTTACCGGATAGAATTGGTGGGAGGAAATTTTTCCGATCCAGCCAGCTCTACCTTCCTTAGTAATGCTCCCGGAGATCGTAGTATCACGCTTACCTGGGACAGCCGGGTTCCCTGGCGGGAAGATTCTGTCTGGCTGTACAGAGGGATTAATGGAGCTCCCTTGACATTTCTTACTTCTATAGCCGGAAATCCTAAATCCTATTTAGATAATCAGGGACTACAGAACTGCGATACCGCCTGCTATTACCTTCGTGTGTTCTCCTCTTTTTGTGACCCGCAATTACCGGCGAGTGTTTATGAAAATAATTCGGAAATTTCCTGCGGTGTTCCGGTAGATCTGAATCCGCCCCGTCCCCCTGATCTTATGGTTAGAGGATGTGAAGGTGACCTTTTAGTATTTACCGATTATCTGGACTGGACGGACGTGGCAGACCCGTTGTGTAACAACATACGTAACTACAATGTATATTTTTCTTCTTACCATGACACGGAACTAAGCTTGATAGCCACGACCGATTATACAGTGACCGATTATACCTATGCTGACAATAAGAGTACGGCAGGATGTTTTGCTGTATCGGCTGTCAACCTGAATGGAGTGGAAGGAGCACTGAGTGAAAAAATTTGTGTAGACGATTGTGTGTATTATGAATTGCCTAACCTGATCACCCCTAATGGTGATTCGTTGAATGACCGGTTCCGGCCTTTCCCTATTCCGAGAGGCGTGGAAGTGGTAGCGTTTAAAATATACAACCGCTGGGGCGGACTTGTTTTTGCCATGGATGATGATATTCATTTGAATTGGACAGGACATGCTTTGGATGGTGAAAAATTATCGGATGGAGTATATTTTTTTAGTGCGGAAGTGAAATATTTCAGACGGCTTCACCGCCAGGATGAAAACCGTACCTTGAAAGGCTGGGTGCATGTACTGGATAATACTCATTCACCAGCCGGTGAATAAGAGTGGTCTGTAGAAGGCTTGCATAAGGTAAAAACATTGTTCAAAATGTTCCGGATAAATTCCGTACTTCTTTCAGGATCCAAGATACCCGATTCAGGATTCCAGATAAAGGAGACAGGCTAAAGAACTACTATTGCCAGAGCAGGCCTGTTATATTTATGTGTTAGCATTTTCTGTACTCCGTCCTAATCTTCCTTTTGTATCTGGTATCTTGAATCTAGTATCCCGGAATTGTATTAAACTTTAATCCGTAATATTCCTGTTAATATCCTCCAGGTAGAATAAACCATGCACGGTGCCCCACCAACCAAAAAATTCCTATATTTGCCTCCACTTAAAAATTAAACTAAACAAAAAGGTTGCTATGAAAGCATATGTATTTCCCGGTCAGGGCTCTCAATTTCCAGGTATGGGAAAAGAATTGTATTCATCTTCTCCTAAAGCAAAAGAGTTGTTTGATAAAGCAAATCAGATTCTTGGTTTTGAAATCACCAAGGTTATGTTTGAGGGGACGGAAGAGGAACTAAAGCAGACAAAAGTTACCCAGCCTGCTATCTTCCTACACTCCGTGATTCTTGCTTTGACCACTCCGGATTTAAAACCGGATATGGTGGCAGGCCATTCTTTGGGAGAATTTTCAGCATTGGTTGCCAACGGTACTTTGACGTTTGAAGATGCCCTGAAACTTGTTTCCCAGCGCGCACTTGCGATGCAGAAAGCATGTGAACTGAATCCTTCTACGATGGCGGCTATTTTAGGTCTTGAAGATGCCAAAGTGGAAGAAATTTGTAGTGCGGTGGAAGGAGAAGTAGTCGTAGCGGCTAATTATAATTGTCCGGGACAATTGGTTATTTCCGGATCTAACAAAGGTGTGGAGATCGCTTGTGTGAAAATGAAA
>CAYTGJ010000215.1:0-3199 GCA_964437245.1 uncultured Chitinophagaceae bacterium | reverse complement strand
TCTCCGGTTTAGGACGTTAAGTCTGATTTTTGAGCTTGTGTGAAAATGAAAGAAGCAGGGGCGAAGAGAGCGCTGCCATTACCGGTAGGAGGGGCTTTCCATTCTCCTTTGATGGAGCCTGCAAGAACAGAGCTGGCGGCAGCCATTGAAAATACAAAATTTTCACAGCCTACTTGTCCGGTATATCAGAATGTGAACGCACAACCTTCTACAGATGTGGAAGAGATCAAAAAAAACCTGATCGCTCAGTTGACCGCTCCGGTACGCTGGACGCAAACGATACAGAACATGGCTGCCGATGGCGCTACTGTCTTTATAGAATGCGGCCCAGGTAAAGTGTTGCAGGGATTGGTGAAGAAGATACATGCTCCGGCAGAGGTGGCGGGAGTATAGTTGTTATATCAATAAAAGGAAAAGGGGGGACTGTCTTGATGAGATGGTTTCCCTTTTTTTATGAGGTCTGTAGAGACAGACTTGATGAATTAGTATTTTTTTTGGCTGTAATTTTTTAAAAGACAACGAGATAAAAAAAAGGTTGTGCCAACTTGTGCTAAACTCCGTCTTTTATTTTTTTTTTCTGATAGCTTGTCCTGACTGATGGAGAAAGATCCCTTGAGGGGAGTAATGATTCATCAGCAATCTATAGACTTGGTACTCTTAAAATAAAATATTATGGCGACTTTAGAACAATTTGATGCACTATTACCGGAAAGTGAACGAGCTTATTTAAACTGGGCATGGAGTCATTTGGAAAACCCTATTATCCGTTTTTTACCTTATATGTATACTGATGTAGAGGCGTTGAAAGAAAATATGAAGAGTCGCGGATATTATAGTGGTGATATAGGACGTGGGGCATTTATTGAGCTTGTAATGTCCAAGAGAGCGGGAGTAATAGGAAGTACGGAGGATGAAAAATGGAATAATTATAAACAGGCGTTTTCAGAAAGCTATCAGCCGATTGTACAGATCGTGATTGATTATTTTCGATTTCAGAGAAGTCCGGTAGTGTCTTTTAGTGAGTACCAGGCATTGGAGATAGTACCCCTTCTGGATGAATTTTTAGCACTTGATTCCTTTTGGGAAGAAAATGCGAAATATTTTAAACGTACGGCTGATAAGTTGTTTGATCATTGGAGGGTTTTTGAAGAATCTCTTCTCTCAGGAAGTTATCGAAATCAGGTTTTGTTATTTAATACGGCGGTGCAAGGAACGCATAAGGAGGATGCGTTGAGCAATTTTAGAAATTTTATCGCCGGAGGAGCGGAGGGGCATATTACAGATGAGATAAGGGCACGTATAGGAGGAACACCAGATGTCAGAACGCCTTTCGGCTCTTTTATTCCTTTTTTAGCTCATAGTATCAAACAGTCGGTTAGTTTAATCGTGGATGGATTTGGGAGTGAAACGGATAAGGAAGAAGCGTTCTACAGTAGTTTCAGAACGGAGTACCAGGCGGGTATTCGGCAGCTTATTTCCGAATTGGTGGATAGAGGGTTTATTACCGGATGGAGAGATTTGAAAGATAAAACAGATGTGGTATATGCAGCAGAGGTGATAACTACTCAGAATGCTTCTCCCAGTCAGCCGCAGATTACAAATTTTATACCCTATCAGGCCCCTCTACATGATGATTTTAAAGTTCGAAACAATGTGAACCTTTTTTATTTCCCCAAAACCGGTACCAAACTTGTTTTGAAATTAAATAATAGTTCACGGACCTATACTACCGGTAGTGATCCCCAAATGTTTTATATAAGAAACTTTATAAATGCTGGAACAGGAGAATGGGCTAATATAACGGCAACAATTATTACTCTTCCGGGATTACAGGAGGGGATTCGTCTTACATCTACCAACAATGTTTCCTTTACCTTCAAATCAGAGAGTATTTATGAAGAGATCACGGATATTCTTCTTAATAATCCTAATCATCCTATTATACAAGGTATAGCACAGGCATATTATAAAGATGCGGTCGCCAGTAATGTTGATATTTCGGACTCCCGTTTATTCAGAGGCAGATTGTTACAACAGCAGCAGGCAAGTGCAAGTATTCCTTTAGTAGGGTATACGGTGGCGATTTATGATGTAGAAGATATTGAAAATCCAGTAAGACTAGGAACCGCTGTCAGTGATGCAAGTGGGTATTTAAATTTTGAATACAGGGTACAGAATGTATATGTAGAGCAAAAGAACCTTCGTATTGAAGTATTAGATGAAAAAGAGGAGTTACTTAAATTTATAACAAGCAAGGATTTTAATTTCTTTACAGATGCTGCGGGGGGGACCTTTGAGAACGGTACTGCCCCGGAGTATGCCGAATGGAACTTACTTCTAGGGGAGGATATAAAAATTGGTTCGGCAGAATTCTTAGGAGAAGAACTTCAGCCGAATGGAGATTTTAATAGTAAGGAGGATTGGTATAAGAATGCCAATGCAACCAATCCTGTGGACGATGAGAGGATCACGAGTGAGGGATATGCAATAGGAGGTTTTTGGATCTGGACAGGCAATATTTTGAAACCAGGAAGAAGGTATAGGGTTGTTGCTGATGTGAATGTAGGAGGAGGAGGTTCTGTAACGTTCGTTAAAGATGGGACCTTGACGGAAATAACTGTTAGGAACAGCACGGGAATCCATCAGTTTGATTTCGAAGCAACTGAAGAGTATGCAGGGTTTTTAGGAACATCAGGAACACGGATCTATAGTTTTTCAATAAGAGAATTAATTCCGGATGCTTTAGAAGGGCAGTTCTCTCCACGATTTTATCTGGATAATACCAGTTTTGAGGATGCGTTGATCTTTAGTGGTGAGACGGATATTACGCTGGAGGAAAATACCGATTATGAGATCAGCGCTTATGTTTGTTTTTCGTCTCCTATAGCTAAATCTGTAGCGGTTGACAGAGCAGGATTGTATCTGACTCCCTTGGGAACATATCCCATTTCTTCACTTGAAGAAACGATTATTACCAATGGAGAAAAAGAACTTTTTCGTAAAGAAGGCGTACTGACAAGTGTACGTGACCGGGCTATCGGACAATGGCACAGAATATCTTCCACTTTTAATTCAGGAGCGAATACCAGCATCACGATAGGGGTGGCTTTAGAGGAAGAGAACGCTTCGATCGATAATGATTATCTTACTACTAATCCTGGGTTTAGTTTCAGCATAGACCGGCTCGGCGTCCTCGAGG
>CAYTGJ010000214.1:0-5289 GCA_964437245.1 uncultured Chitinophagaceae bacterium | reverse complement strand
GCAAAACAGAAGGCTTAGAAAGTTATTCTAAGACTTTTTTATGTGCAAAAACTACCATTCACTGAATCATGGTTCCGATGGCTATCGGAATGATTCGAGACCTAAAAAAGAGCAAAACAGAAGGCTTAGAAAGTTATTCTAAGACTTTTTTTATGTGCAAAACTACCATTCACTGAATCATGGTTCCGATGGCTATCGGAATTGGTTCGAGCCCAAGAGGGGGAGCAAAACAGAAGTCTTAGATAGTGATTCTAAGACTTTTTTTATGCGCAAAAACTACCATTCACTGAATCATGGTTCCGATGGCTATCGGAACCATGATTCGAGACCTAAAGAAGAGCAAAACAGAAGGCTTAGAAGATAATCTCTAGGGCCTTTTTTATGCGTAACAACCTATTATTAGTGAGTCATGGTCCTAATCGCTATCGGAATTGCTTCGAGACCTAGAGCGGGAGCTTAGAGCCATTTTTAAGGCTCTTGTTATTCTCTCTACCGGATATTTTTATTCTTTGGGCAGCTTTATCTTTTTTGAGACAGACATCTAACTATTAATACTATAATAAATAACAACGAAAAATAACAAGAAAGGCCTAAGGTCCTGCAGCCTGTAAAAACGGGGAAGTTAAAAGGCCTGTACTTCCGAACCGGAACAGAGCAAAATAATAAAGGGTAAAGCAACCTTAGCAGCTGCCTTACCCTTCATATAAATTAGTTATTGTTTAATAATCCCGGAAGGAATTAATTCACATAATACGGGAGGTTATCTCTTAGCCAGTAATATCCTAACACCCCTGCAATTTGCATCAATACCGAGATAGACATCAAAATGCTAAACCAGGTAACTTTAGACTGGCTTACTTCTCCTGAAGGAGTCAACACTTTCCCAGGAAGAGCCAAAACGATTCCTGTATAAACAGAAATTATAAAACCGACTACAATAAGAGTAACGCTAATAAATGCCATAGATATATCAATTTTTCTGTGATGGCGCTAAATTATATATTTTCTCCATAAGAAAAAAGTGTCCTTTATTTATTTTAGTTTCCAAAGAACGGACATGCACATTGTTCCTATACTGATAGTCAGACCACTAAAGCCCATATCTGGAACGATCCGGACAATCATCCCCTCGAGCCTTTGCCAATACTCTTCTGTACCGTTACCGTTTGGGAAGTTTTTTTAACAGGAATGGCTACCGCTCTTACATTAACGGAGAGAGTGCAGCCCTAATTTATTTCCTTCTGTGTCGGTAAACAGAGCAAAGCACCCCATCTCCGGACTGATCTCTGTTTTGGGAACGACTACTTTTCCTCCATTCGCTTCAACTTTATCCAGCATGGGCTGCAAATCGTCTCCGCCGTTCAGATAAATAATGACTCCTTCCGTTACAGGCTTATAATCATCCCCTTTTACCAACACAACATTTACAGTTTCTTGTCCACCAGGGAATACTCCCATTTGCGTTCCTCCCATCTCAATTTCTTCAATCCGCAGACTTAAAATAGTCTGGTAAAATGCTACTGCTCTGGAGAAATCTGTAGCAGGGATCTCTACGATTGAAATTAAACTTTTCATCTTATCTGTCTGCGAACAGGAAGCTGCATCAGCCTTTTGAGTTTGTACATCAGAATTGCCTCCTCCGGTACATGCCGCCAACGCAGCTCCAAGCAAGAGTATAACACTCACGATTATTTTGTTCATTTTTTCTTTGGTTTAGATCAACAACACAAATTTAAAGCACTCACCAATACTACAATTGTAAAAATGCGACACACTACTCTTTTTTGTAAAACAGCGTAGAAAGGGCCATCTGACCATCTTCCAAAAATGCCTTGGGAGTGGTGCCGGTAAACTCTTTAAAATCCTTTGTAAAATGTGCCTGGTCGTAATATTCGCTCTCATAAGCAATCTGGGTCAGATTTTCTGTCTGTTGGTTCAACAGCATTTTTAAGGCGGCCTGCAACCGGATCACTTTCCCCAGCTGCTTTGGACTCATCCCCACCTGTTTTAAAAAATTTCTTTCCAGTTGTCTTCTTTTGGATAAGTCTTCTTGGAGAATAGTATGAATCGGCACACTACCTTTGGAGGATACTAGCATGTCAATGGTTGCTTTGACGACCTTGTCAATAGTTTCCTCGTTTTTATACTTTTCCAGAAGGAAGTCTTCTATAATTGCAATCCGTTCTTTTGTATCTGTTGCCTGAATGATCTTCTGTTCTAATGCTCTGGCAGGTTGTTCTCCGAAAAGCAATTCTATTGGAGTTTCTTTATTGGCCAAATTGTTAACAGGTATTGTGATGAAATTTGCAAAACCATAGGGATAAAAGCGGATGGCAAACGTATTGACATATCCTGTTGGTTCAATATAGAAAGGCTCTATAGTTTGTCCCAGCACCATTGCCCGTGGCTGCAGGATAAATTCGTCTCCGGAAGTATACCGCTTTATGTCGTCCCCAAGGATAAAAGCCATTTCAAGACAACCATCTGGAATAATCCGTTGCCGCTCAGCAGGCCTATCCGCAGGCACTTCCAACGTCCAATAACATTTCACAAGAGAGCCTAGATCTGAATGTGGCTGAAAGGTTTGATACTCCATATATTTGAGACGTATTGTGCTACTTATTGACCATACTATTCTCTCCGGTTTGGACTTCCTTTGTTTTCAGAGGCTGATCTTTTTCAGGATTTCGCCCCGAAGATTTTCCTCCGGGAGTGAATTAATTTTGCTGAAGAACGTCTTTAACCAGACAGTCTGTAAAAGGAATTATATCCCCGTTCCGCCCAGGATCTGAAGTTCTTGTCCTTTGACCGGTGGTCCGTCCAACATAGGCATTGCTTGCATGATGAGTTCTCTCACGCCTGCTAATTTTAAAGAGTTGTCATGATCTTCTCTGCTTTCCCAAATCTCGGTTACAAAGACAGCATTTATATCATTCTGATCTTTGCCGATCACATACAATTTGCAACCTTTTGCAGTAGATACAAGATTAGAGGCTTCTATCAGTATTTTCGCCATATCGTCTGCCTGACCTGCTTTTGCAGTTAATTTCCCATGAAGTAGATACATACGTTTTTTATTTCCTATTTATTTTTTCTTTTTCGTTTATAAACAACAATGATCAGCGTCATAGAAAACAATAGTCCTAAGCCCGAAAGCCCATAGAGCAGGTAGCTTGAGGGGCGTTCATTGTCTACTAAGTCCGCATTGATTTCCCGGTCCGACTTCAAAAGCCTGCCCGCTTCGTTTACGCGCTCTTCCATCAGGGGCTCCGTAAAGCCATATTCTTTTGCAAGACGATAATCCTCCAAAGCCTCGTAGTAATTTCCCAAAAGAAAAGCAATATTCCCAAGATCAAAGAGAAGTTGTGCCACTATTTTTTCTTTAGGATTCACAAATGAAATTCGTTCATTCAATTGATAATATAACTCCGTCGACATTTTTTTCAGATCAGCGCCGCTCTTTGTTGAAATTGGGTTCAAGGCAGACCCAAAGTCAGTACCAAGCAAAAATCTTGTATTATAAAATTGCTCCCCTTTAATTTTAGCTTCTAAGATCCTAAGGTGTATCCATTCTGAATTCTTGTGTGATTGTGAATCAATCTCCACCGACCTTTTTATCCATTTTAAAGCCTGCTCATTTTGCCCTGTCAGTTCGTATGCTGTTCCAATATTTGAAGCAGTCGAATATCTGTTGGGCTGTTCTTTTTCGATTTCAAGATAGAGATTAATCGCATCGTCATATCTCTTCAGCAGGATCCCTTTATCGGAAAGATAGTCGATATCTTTTGTTGCCTGATATAGGCTATCAAGTTGTTTTATCCCTTTTTCAAATTCATCAATATAAAAATTATGCCCGTACGGAACATTCCCTTCAGCGTCTTCGTACAGAAAGGTTCCGTCTTTTAATACCTTCGTCTCTCCATTAATGCAAGCCAATGTCCTGGATAATGATAGTACAGTCAGAACAGCGATAAATATTTTCTTCATTATATTTTTCTTCAAAAAGAGCAGTTAACTGTTTAAATATGAGAACAACGCTCTCGAAAAAAGAGCCAAGCAATGACCGGAAATATGACATTAAAGGTAGTTATTTTTGTTTCAAGTATATATGTCTGTTGTTGTTTGCTCCTGTATTTCGTTCGTCAATATCAAACTTATTGATGTCTTTTATTAGTGGTAATAGCTTAGGGAATCCGTAATTTCTGGGATCGAAATCTGGTTTCTTTTTTAGAATATAACTTCCTAAGCTTCCTAAAAAAGTCCAACCACTTTCGTCCGCTAAATCATTCACACTTTCTATAATAAGTTTAATTATTTCAGCATCTATTTTGCTTAGTGGCTGGCTCTTGTTTTTTGATTTTAATGTCGGTGTTTCCCTCCGATTGCTCTTCACTAATACATTTTTTAGAATTTCTAAATAAATAAATTTGTCACAAGCTGAGATGAAGGGCTTGGGAGTTTTATTTTCGCCAAAACCAATCACTTTCATCCCGGCTTCTCTAAGCCTTGTGGCTAATCTTGTAAAATCGCTGTCACTCGACACAATGCAAAACCCATTTACCTTTTCAGAATATAAAATATCCATAGCATCAATTATCAATGCACTGTCGCTTGAATTTTTTCCAGTTGTATAGCTGTATTGTTGAATAGGTGTTATGGCATTTTCTAAAAGAACGCTTTTCCAACCAGATAAGGTCGGCTTTGTCCAGTCTGCATATATTCTTTTTATGGTTGGAGTTCCATTTTTAGAAATTTCTTCTAACATTTCTTTTACATTAGCGAATGATACATTATCTGCATCAATTAGTACTGCAAGTTTATCGTCTGTCATATTATATTTTATTTTTCTGTTTGTATTGTCGTTGCATAATTACCGCTAACAGCTTTTTTAGTTTTAACCTCCTGGCTGTCCCTAGGAATATTTCCATTTAGTCTGATGTCTCTTACGTTGTCATTTCGATTTGACTGCTAACGATTTACGACTTTGGGTTCGGATAGATTTAGGAGTTCAAAATTTAGAATTTGAGATTTCAATTAAATTTTGAGTAATCAGCTTACCGATGCTTTGACATCTGTAGTGTGGTGAACAATAATATGTACTAACCACGCAATATCATTATGAATTATTGTTGCCCACATTCCAATAATACCCTCGTCAATAGTTACTTAAATTAGAAAACAAAAATCAGAATTTGTATAAGATTTAATTATCGGTATAGCACCTTCCTTACCTGTTTTAAAAATTTCTTTTTTTTGAATATCGCCTTTCTGTATAATAACTATTCACTG
>CAYTGJ010000213.1:0-5308 GCA_964437245.1 uncultured Chitinophagaceae bacterium | reverse complement strand
GCAGACAATTCCACCCGGTATTTTTGCGCAAAAGGCAGCGCGGCAACATTCGACTTCGCAGCAGTAATGGCTGTTGCATACAGAATTTATAAAAGTATTGATCCTGCCTTTGCCAATCAATGTCTTGCGGCTTCAGAAGCTGCCTATACCTGGGGTGTAGCAAACCCGAACATTGCCTTCACCAATCCAGGAGGAATCAGCACGGGCGAATATGGTGATGCAGGTGGTTTCACCGATGAGTGGGAGTGGGCTGCCAGCGAACTTTACATCGCCACAGGAAATGATACTTATTATGCCAATAGTTTTAAAAATACGAATACCTACGGATTGCCTGCCAACGATGCTTGGGCGAATGTGAGAACGCTAGGACTCATTTCGCTTGTATTTAACAGAAAGAATTTAACATCCGCTGGCTTCTCTGATACCACCCATATGATGAACAAAATTATGGACATTGCTACCCCGCTACGAGATCATCAAATAGGCGCATCGGCCTATAAGGTTGCGATGGGACAGGCCGGGGCCAATGATTTCGCATGGGGGAGCAATTCCCACGCAGCCAACCAGGGAATGGAATTACTTGTTGCGTATGAACTTACCAATGATAAAACCTACTGGGATGCTGCGCTATCCAATATGGATTATCTTCTTGGAAGAAATGCTACCACTTTTTCTTTTGTGACAGGATTTGGAGATAAAACACCTATGAATCCGCATCATCGCCCTTCCGAAGCAGACGGCATTGCCAAGCCAGTCCCGGGATGGCTGGTAGGAGGGCCTCAAAATTTCAATAACCCCGATGGCTGTCCATATCCAGCTACACAGCCTGCCACAAAATACATTGACAATACCTGTAGTTATTCTACCAATGAAGTAACGATCAACTGGAATGCTGCGCTTGTATTTCTTTCTTCTGGTGTAGAATATTTCAACCCATGCATCAATACAGCTTTACCTGTAAATCTTATACGGTTCAATGCACAGAGAGAAGGGGAGAACGTTACTGTTTCCTGGATTACCGCCATGGAAAAAGAAAACGCCTACTTTATTCTGGAACGTTCTTCTGATAATAGCAGTTTTTCTCCAATCGCTACAATAGCAGGAAAGAGAAATTCATCCGTAACCTCCCATTACAGCTATGATGACCTCGAACCACTACACGGCATCTCTTACTATAGACTTATCCAAGTTGATCTTGACGGGAAAGAAACCCTAAGCCAGGTGGTAGCCGTACCCGGACTCAAATCTTTTTTTGTTGACATCATTCCGAATCCATCTTCAGGAGATTTCTTTGTGCGGGTTTCTTCCGAAGAAGAAACCCTGTTAACGATTACGGATGTGACCGGACAAAAAATATACGAAGGCCGAATCCCGGTTGGGGAAAATCAGAAAAAGATCAATCTTCGCTCTTCTCCTGGAGTATATATCTTGACTATTATTTCCGGTTCAATTCATGAGAGCAAAAAAATCGTGTTTGAATAACTGTATTCTCTATGTCGGAAAGCTCCCCATGATCTCGTTTCGAGACTACGAACACAAGAGTTTTGGGGGACTTGTACAAAGCTATTAATTTGAATAGACAACATATTTTAATACCGGGTCAGCAAGAGTCTTGAGTAAAACAAATGGTTCCGATTTCTCGGAGCCTGTGCAGACCTTAGTGACAAAAATCCGCCCCCCTTTGTGTTTATTACTCTCAAACCAACCACTTATTTCTACGAAGCACAAACACTTCAACTTAACACTTAATCCAGCAAATATTTATATATAGGCAAAAGTATGTGATTGAGTGTGCATACTGTTGCTGTTGCTGACAGTGTCAGCAACAGCAACAGTATTGAGTAAAAAACAAAAGGCTCCGATTTCTCGGAGCCTGTGTAGACCTTAGTGACATAAATCCGAACCCCTTTGTGGAGGATAACTATAAATTGTACTCTTTATCAGAAGATTTAGGACAGTATGGAGTGTGAGCGCCAGTAGTGAGAGACAAATCAGTCTTGGTATAAAAAAACATCGAGTGTGAATTTTGAGTCTCAATACTCATTACTCACACTCGATACTGATTTGTAGTGCTACGGGGAATCGAACCCCGGTTGCCAGGATGAAAACCTGGTGTCCTAACCCCTAGACGATAGCACCGTTTTATTTTAGTGGTGCAAAGGTAGAAGAATATTTTTTTCCTGCAAAAATATAGCCCTTATCTTTTGTCCACATTTTTTTTAGGTCTATCATCCCTTAATGTCCTGATTCTTCATATAATCTCCTAACGAAAAAAAGGGAGAGGAGGAGGGTCCCATTATTATCACTATTATAAACATCTCCAAAGTATGTGGTCTTGAGATGGCTACTAGGTCATAAAACTATGATTTCCAACACAAAATTGTGATTTCATACAACAGATGAATTGTGTACCTTTAGGTATTCGCAGCAATTTGATACCCTCTCAAAAATATGACCCGACCAATCCTCCTATTAATAATCCCCCTTCTTGCTTTTACTTGTGAGCCAAACACCCCCAACGCTGATACGATAGTAAGCAACACACAAACTGATACTTCCGGTAACACTCAGAGACCCACACCGACAGGAATCGAGCTCAGTAAACTTGATAGTATTGACCGGGCAAACCATGAAAGTGTACTGGCTTCCGGGGACAATATCACAAAAGCATTTGTCCCTCTGAAATACGGAGACAGCTCGATAAATTTAATTCCTATTATCAGACAAGATCATAGAATTTTCGGATACGCAAACCCAGATCTTGCCTCAGAAAAATTGTTGCTTTTATCCATATTTACCAACGATGTTGAGAATAATCCTTTTGGATGCAAATTCGGTGCCTACTATGGTACCGGTGGAATGGAAAACTTAATGTTAAAATACCTCTCTACCACTGAAAACTTTGTGGAGGCAGTGGTAATTGACAAAGCAAACCAATCTTCCTCTATTATTTACTTTGAGAAGAAATGGATAGAATTGGAGTAATGACGGCAAATAGCAACCGATCTTCTGTATAACAAAAAATAACAGACTCATGAATGAGGCAAACCTTAATTATATTGTTAATTTCATTTTTCAGTTGTTCGACCAAACAGGAACAGGAACCCAAACGATTGAAGAATACAGAGTTGCCATATATTCACAAACATAATTTACACAACATACAATAACCACATACCCCAAATGTATCCCAAAAGATTTAACAGAACCAGTCTTACTGCTGACGATCATATAATCCTTACAGATTTCACGAAACGACGGAAACTATTTGACAAGTTCATTCAGGAAAATAATTTAAAACTTTATACTTGTCCGGGTTGTGGTTTTCCGACCCTTGAAGCACGTGGTACTTATGCTGTTTGTGATGTCTGTAACTGGGAGGACGACCAGCAGGACGATGAAAATGCCGATGAAATCTGGGGTGGGCCTAATCATGATCTTTCACTCACCCAAAACAGACTTACCATTGGCCAAACACTCAAACAGCTTGCGGATAATTTGAGTGCCGAAATTAACACCAATCCAGATGAAGTAATTTCAATCCTAACCAATCACAGCAAACGAATGAAAATAATGAACGATAAGATCTCGCCTGCAACGGACATTTCAGATCCACTCTGGAATGAATGGCGGAAAGAGTCCCAAAAAGTACTAACTGATTTGATAAAGAAAAAATAATAGTTTCATAAGTGCTTTTAAATAATTTCCTTTTCGATTGTTTCTCACCCTTGTTTGGTCGGGGGAGCAAACAAGGGTAAGAAACAGTATTGAATCAAAAAACAAAAGGCTCATCTGTGTTCGGTCCCCCGACCAAACACTTATTCTCTACGAAGCCATACTCGCACGCAAACTTAATCCTGCAAATACCTAAATGGGTGAAAACTGTGAATTTTTCTGAAAGCTTGGTTGCTTGTCGTAGCAATCCTATTCCGCTCTTTTCGAAATATAAAAATTAGAAAAATAAAATTATTACAATAGTCGAATAAACCCTCGTTGTACGTATTTCTGAATACTACGAACAATGAGAGTATCTAACTGATCTAGTAATATACCCCTTGAATCATAAATACATTAATGGGGATTATGATTCAATTATTTGAAAATTTTACGTATCTTTGAAAGATACCAGCTATATATAGTATAACCCCAACTTAAACATTAAAACAAGCTAAAATGAAAACATTAAGTTTTACATTCATAGTAATACTTTGCTCACTTATTGCCAATGCTCAAAGCTCCTGGACACTTTCTAACACTGGAATTCAACAAGGATTTAATGTAACTGATTTTACTACAGATCAAAATGGCGACATACTTGCTATTGGGACAACAATTGTAACAACACCTGCCTATACATCGACACCCGCCATTTACAAATCCACCGATAACGGAAGTAACTGGTCAATAGTTAATACAACAGGTCTTACCAACCATAACTACTTGTACAACGGGATTTGTTCAGTAAACGGAGCCCTACTTTTAAGTACTGCAAATAACTCACAGGATTATGCAGTATACAAATCAACTAATAATGGTAGTTCCTGGACGCTTTCTAACACTGGAATTCAACAAGGATTTAATGTAACTGATTTTACTACAGATCAAAATGGCGACATACTTGCTATTGGGACAACAATTGTAACAACACCTGCCTATACATCGACACCCGCCATTTACAAATCCACCGATAACGGAAGTAACTGGTCAATAGTTAATACAACAGGTCTTACCAACCATAACTACTTGTACAACGGGATTTGTTCAGTAAACGGAGCCCTACTTTTAAGTACTGCAAATAACTCACAGGACTACGTTATTTACCGGTCGCAAACAATAACAGGTATAATTGAAGATTATAGAAATGAAAATATTTACATTTCTATAAATCCAATTAATAACTTTATTCAAATTGAATTTAAAAATCCATACCACAATAATCAGTCAGAAGCTATCATTGCTGATATCCATGGAAGAACGTTAGTTAGAACTTTTTTTTATGGTAACACATCAAAAATTGACATAAGTAACTTACCTCCTAATCTATACTTTATAATTTTAAAGCATAACACACTAGTAACTACAAGGCAGTTTATTAAAAATGAGTAGCGCTAGCCCTTGTTTGGTGAGGATTCCAAACACTTCTCTCTACGAAGCAACACTCCAACTCACACTAAATCCCTCAATAATAAAATAGCCAAAAGAGTGAGTGTGAGCAAGAGTATTGAGAGAAAAACAAAAGGCTCCGATTTCTCGGAGTGTAACCCTCCCGAAAACCTGGACAGCCTAAAATTAGTTAAATTTAGTAACT
>CAYTGJ010000212.1:0-5445 GCA_964437245.1 uncultured Chitinophagaceae bacterium | reverse complement strand
TGGATGGATAACCACAAGATGCCCCCGAAGCGTCGGGGTTGCGGTATCGGGGGGTTCCTAATTCCTTTTTCCAATATTCATTATCAATGTCAAAATGAATCATTAAATCTTTCTTATCAGAGAATTTCCATTTTCCAGTTTCGTTCCAAGCGCATTGATTGGAAATATACTTTCCATTGGATAAATATTGAATTGTATCTCGACATTTTAATCCAGTGTATTCTTTTCCGTCTAATGTGCGGTTTATTTTGTTAACCCACTTTCCGACAATTAATTAATTCATTCCAATCAGTTTTTGATGAGTCTTTTTGTCCAAATGTGAGATTAGTTAATAGAGCGCAAAAGATTATTATTCCAATTTTTATTTTAAGATTTTTCATTTTTTCGTTTTTCACGAGTATATTTTTTAATTAAGAATCCATTAAATAAAAGAAAAAGAACACAAAAAATGATCGCACTTGTTTTCCTAATATAGAAACTGTAAATCAGAAAAATACAACCAGCAATAAAAGTTATTTTCCAACCGATTAAAACCATTTCCAAAAATGAAATGTTAGAATTCTGTTTCATTGATGTGGTTTTTTTAGCTTACACACAACGTTTTGTATAACCGCAGTTTCGGGATTAAATTTAATGTTTTTCGCATAAGCAACGACGGTAGCAATTACGCGTGGATTCGGACGTAGTCGAATCCGCCGTAATTGCGGTTATACATTGTGCCTGTTGCACAAGTTAAATAAAAAGGTTTAATATTTGAGAAATAAGTTTTCGTTTTTTTGTAACTTACTACATGCAAGGAAAAAAGACCTACCAAGAAAAGCTTTTCAATTCATTTCAATTGAGTGAGCGCATTCCCACCGACAATTTTTACAGACGCTTAAAAGCAGTCTTAGACTTAAACTACCTCTATGAACTTACCCAAGATTACTATGGTAGTAGCGGACAAAAGAGCATAGACCCAGTGGTGTTTTTTAAGTTCTGCTTAGTAGGCTATTTGGAAAACATTACCAGCGACCGTCACCTCATAGACCACTGTGGGATGCGTATGGATATTTTGTACTTTTTAGACTATGATATAGACGAAGAATTGCCTTGGCACAGCACCATAAGCCGCACCCGTCAACTCTTTCCAGAAGCAGTGTTTGAACAGGCCTTTACCCATGTCCTTACCATATGTGTCCAAGCAGGGATGGTAAGCGGACACACCCAAGCCATAGACAGTGCTCCCGTAAAAGCCAATGCCTCTATGGACTCCTTAGAACTTAAAGTGCCCAAAGAAGAACTTACTGAGCACTTGAAAAAAATACGCCATATTAGTAAGCGAGATAAAGATACCCCAACACGAAAAGCTAAAAGCAATAAAGCCGATAGATCACAACAAACCCTTTCAGCTAGTAACAAAGAACTCCAAAACCTAGAAAGCAGAAACAAAAAATGGGCAGACGAGCAAGACCAACGCCCAGGAGCAGGCAACAAAGGCAGTCGTTACACCTCCAACAAAACACATTACAGTCCAACCGATCCCGATGCTCGCATTAGTGTAAAACCAGGCAAAGCAAGAAAGCTCAATTACCTAAGCCAACTCACGGTAGATACCGCCCATCACGTCATCACTGATATACAAGCCTATCATGCAGATGGTAAGGATAACCAACAACTGCCAGATATAGTAAAACGCGTAAAAACCAGACTATGGAAAGCAGGAATGCTTTGGGAAAACTGTGTAGCAGATACAGGTTACAGTAGCGGAGAAAACTACGATTTTCTAGAACAAATAGGCATCAAGAGCTTTATCCCGCCACACGGTACATACAAAGGCGGACCAGAAGGATTTATCTATAACCAAGAGCAAGACCATTACCTATGTCCAAAAGGCAAAATCATTCCATTCACTAAAGAGTTTTTAGATAGCCGCACACAGACCAGAAAAAAAGAATACCGCGCACGCAAACACCTTTGTGTGGGCTGTGATTTAAAAACACAATACCTTGGAAAGACAGCACAAGAAAAGAAGTTCAACGTCACCTATTACCGTGACCAATACGAGCGAAACAACCAAAGAGTCAACAGTCCGCAAGGACACTATATGAAAGGGAAACGGCAAAGCACCGTAGAACCCGTATTTGGGACCCTTACACAATTTATGGGACTAAGAAAAGTAAATACCATAGGTTTAAAACAAGCCAACAAGTGCATGCACCTCTCCGCAATGGCATATAACCTCAAAAAGTATCTAAAATTCACACAAAAACACTCAAAAAGTGGAGCAGGAATACTGACTTTTATTAAAACCTTAAAAAACATAGGGTATCAACTCAATAGCATCCTTTTTAGACCCTCAAAAAAAATGACAATCGTAACAATTTAAAAACTAAACTAGGCTTAAAAGGTCTTATTTTGTGTGGAATTTTATGAAATTACTGCCTTGTGCAACGGTTACCATTGTTGGCATTAGTTTTTTATTTGTTCAGATAATTGTATTAGTTCTGAAGATAATGTTACCACATCTTTCCAAGTTCCAGAGGTATTAGACAATACGACAACTATTGTATTACTGTTAGGAATAATCATCAGTTGACTTGCACATCCTGTTTGTTCGCCACTATGACCAATAACTAAATTATCATTTGGTTTTGGAGCATAAAAAAACCAACCCAAACCATATTGATTGCCTTCTTTCTGTTCGAATTGATTTTGAAGCATTAATTCTAAAGTACTTGCCTTAATGAGTTTACCTTCTAGTAAGGCGTTTCCAAAGTTAAGCATATCTTGAAGTGTACTGTAAAATCCACCTGCTGGTATTCTATTGCTTAAATCATTTTGTTTGGCTTCTTTAGGTTTTTTCTTTTTCTTATGATATAGACAAGATTTGCTATCGTAGGTTTCATTTATATCTTCAACTCCAGTATTTTTCATATTGGCTTTATCCCAAATATTATTTTTCATATACTCTTCATACGTTTTTCCCGATACTTCTTCAATAATCCTACCTAAAACCACATAGCCGTATGATGTATAAAAATAATTTGAACCCGGTTCAAACAAAAGCGGTCTATCTGCAAATACATTCATTGCATCTTTTAGGTTTGAAAAATGAACCGTATTTTCTATTTCTTTCGTGTTAAAGTATTGAGATATTCCTGAGGTATGTGACAATAATTGGCGAGTGGTTACTTCCCCTTTTTCTTTTTTAGGAAAATTTGGTAGATAATTACTAATAGGCTTATCCAATTCAATGAGGTTTTGTTCAACTAATTGCATAATGGCAATAGCAGTCATCGGTTTAGCAATCGAAGCAATCCTTGTTAATGTATTAGTTGTAAAAGGTGTAGATGAATCTAAACAACTATATCCAGATGAATTACTCCATTCTGTTTGCCCATTTATGGAAAAGCCAGCTGTTATACCAACAATGCCTTTATCTTTCGTCATTTCGGTAAGTAATTTGTCCGCTTTATCTAATTCTTGCGAATAGGACGAAGCAGTAAATAACAATAAAAATGCAATAAAAATATATCTCATTTAATTTCGTTTTAATTAATGCCAACTTGTTATATCAACTCAAATATACATGTTTTTAACTTAAAATTGCGGGATAATAGCACTTTTAAATGTGTTTTTTAATTTTGGTACGTGAGATTTGGAAGAGCGGGGTTGGATGGATAACCACAAGATGCCCCCGAAGCGTCGGGGTTGCGGTAGCGGGGGAAATTAATTGAATTCTTCGAAGTCGTGAGACTTCGAAGAGCGGGGTATCAACTCAATAGCATCCTTTTTAGACCCTCAAAAAAAATGACAATCGTAACAATTTAAAAACTAAACTAGGCTTAAAAGGTCTTATTTTGTGTGGAATTTTATGAAATTACTGCCTTGTGCAACGGTTACCGGTGTTGTAGCCAGTTATTTTATAATATTCTTTTTTAATTATACATCTATTTTGTATCCTAATTTAACTTCACTTGCAACCTGCCCTCCTCGTATTCCCCAGTTTTCTGGCGAAATTTCTCTTAATAGTATTTTAACATTGTCTTTAGGGATGCCTATATCCTCCAAATTATTAACAATATCTTTGTACAATTTCTTTTTAGCATCAATTGTACGACCACTAAAAGCATCTATGCTTATATGAGTATAATAATCCGGATTATTTTTATTCGGTGGACAAGCAAACCTATCTGGCGAATGAATAATCAACCTAACATTTTTATCGGTCGGTAGAATCTTAAATGCTGACTGTAATGCTAAATGAACAGCATCCATTATTTTAATTCCTTCTTCTTTATTGTATTCTTTTCGAACTTCTATTAATACACTTGGCATATTTTTACTGATTTAAATTTGTTCAATGTCTTGTTTAATTGGCTACAACGTTCCTCGGCTATGGTTTGCTGCGTTGGTTAAGCATTAAAGTTAATAAATAAACACCAACCATTCACAGATGCGTAGTTTTTCCGAAAGTTAAACTACGTAGCAGTGAACTATAGCCGATGTTACCTGCTGGCTTTTTTTCGAAATCCAAAATATCCTATAATCAGCGTAATTAAAATAATTCCTCCATCAATTGTCCAAAGTAACCATTTATATTCTCTTTCAATGAGCAATTCGTACGTTGGTCCAGGAAGACCGTCTTCCTGAATTCTAACATTAAACTTATTCGGATTGAAATTTCCATTGGCATTTTCCAATTTTAATTTTAGTTCATACGTAGCGTCAGATTTACTCTCAAAGCAATTGTTTTTGTTTCCATATAATTCTACTGGTTTTCCATTCCGTAATACTTCAAGATTTTTTTTAATCGGAAGCAAAGAGTCATTTGTGTTTTCAAAATCGAGCCAAATTCTGTAAGCGGAATCAAAATCCGTTTTGAATTTTTCAGAGATACTAATTTCTTCTGTAAAAGAATATTCTTTGTCTAAAGCAATGAATTCCTTTTTTGTTTTGTCTGGAATTAAACTAATGGTAAAATAGATTGCAATTACTCCAAAGATTACGCTTATTATTTTCGATGAAGTTTTTGTCATTCGTGATGTTTTTCAGCTTGCAGGTAACTTGTTTATATGCGCTAGTTTATTTCCTTTTTAGTATCAATTTGGCAGGATATGCGCTATTTTTAACTTTTTTACTACCTTTTTCTTTATTCATTTGTCTTTTGATACCCAACCAAATTTAGTCTTTTCTTACAGACTGTCAAAAGGATTTTTAATTTTTTGAAGGCTCGTACTACTTACGTGCGTATAGATCATTGTTGTTTTTGGGCTACTATGCCCAACAATGTTTGTATAAATCTCAAGTCCGTGCCGTTTTCAAGTAAGTGCGTAGCAAAACTATGCCGTAAGGTATGCAACGTAATGCGCCGCCCCTTTATCCTCGCAATGACCCTTCGACTGTGCTCAGGGCAGGCTCCTTCGACTATGCGCAGGGCATGCTCCTTCGGCGGCATTTCGA
>CAYTGJ010000211.1:4885-5516 GCA_964437245.1 uncultured Chitinophagaceae bacterium | reverse complement strand
AATCCTAAAGAAAGCGTACCCGCCTGATTGCCGAACTGAATTTCACCATCGGTCAATGCCGTGATGTTATCAACTGTGGTAACGGAATTATTCTTTGTGCCACCGTTTGCGCCCGCCACAGGGCTGCCGACAGCATCATACAAAGTGAAGTTGCTTTCATTGATTCCTGTGCGTTGCAGGCGCGTGTGCAACACATCTGCCGTCCACTTCAGCTTACCCGAATCCTGCTGATACTGATAGCTGAGTGTGTTGGTGACATCAATCTTCCTGCCGGCATAATCTGCCAGTGATTTTGAAACAGTTTGCAGCACCCCAGCATCATTGCTGATGGTGTTTTCTGTATTCCACGGTCCACCGCCTCTGCCATGATTAAAAGTAGTAGTAAACGAAAGTGTGTGTTCAGGTTTTACATACCAGTCAATGCCCGCTTTTACATTATGCCCGGCACGCCTGTCGCGACCTTTGTTGATGTTATGAATGTTATAGAAACTATTGCCATCTTCCACTTTTCTTTTTTCCTCCCACTTGTTGTTCATGCGGTTATCATTGAAAGAATAATTGGCAAAGGCATTCATATTTTTGTTGCGGTAATTCACATTCAAACCACCATTGAATTTATTGAAAGGTGTGC
>CAYTGJ010000211.1:0-4875 GCA_964437245.1 uncultured Chitinophagaceae bacterium | reverse complement strand
GCCCACACCCGCATTCACCTTTCCATTGAAACCCTGCTTGATACTTTTCTTCAACTTGATATTGATGATTGCAGCCGAGCCTTCGGCATCATATTTTGCACCCGGATTTGTTATTATTTCTATCTGCGCAATTGAACCCGCAGGAATGGAGCGCAAAAAAGATTCAGGGTCGCTTTGCGAAGCGGGAGAAGGTTTTCCATCAATTAAAAAGCGAACACCCTGCCTGCCTTTTACACTCACATTTCCATTTTGATTTACACTTACGGTTGGTGTGTTTTGCAATACTTCCAAAGCCGTTCCTGTTTGATTGATTTCACTTTTCTCCACATCCAGAATCATCTTTCCTGCTTCGGTTTTGATGTATGGCTTTTGCGCAACAATCTCCGTGCCTTCCAACACGGTTGCTGCGGGCGCAATACTTATCGGGTTCAATTTCATCAAAGAATGTTCGGTTACTTCCAATTCGGGAATCACAGGTTGCTTGTAGCCCATCAGCGAAACCTGAATTTTATACTTGCCTTTTTTTACTCCGTTGAAAACAAATTTTCCTTCGTCATCAGTAACCGTATTGTAGGTTAGCTTGTCATCCGCAGTGGTGTTCAGCACAACGTAAGCAAAAGCAAGCGGCTCATTATTTACAGAATCGGTAATGATTCCTTCCACAATACTTTCGGGTTTTGCAGGCGATAAATTTTCAATTTGTGTGCTGCTGTTTACCACTTCCAGCAATGGCAGAATGAATAGAAGTAAATTCATGTTGTGAATTTTTTGTTATCAATAGTAGTTTGACTTTTTCACTTGTAGAAAAATCATGATACAAAAAATCTAAAAAATGGAACCAAGAAGCTGCTTAAATTTATTTTTTATGCCACGAATGCACGAATAATACAAAGCAATTATTCGTGCATTCGTGGCATTATTATTTTTAAACACTACTAACCGACAAACCGTTGATTTGCAAATACAAACACACCCCTACCCCTCTCAAGAGGGGAAAACAGCCAATACAAAACACAGCAACGATTTGGACATGGTCTTTTATTTTTAATCGGTCAATAGTGATTTTTAAACAGCCTTTAAAGAGTTACTCGTGGGTTATGAAATTTGCATACGTTTACCGCTTCTAAAGATAAATGAATTATCCCTCCAAACATATTGCCGATGCGGTTGCAGAGTTTAAAAAATTGCCCGGCATTGGTGAAAAAACCGCGTTGCGCTTAGTGTTGCATCTCTTAAAGCAAGACACCGCCAAAGTGGAGCAGTTCAGCAGTGTAATCAGCGCCATGCGTTCGGGAATTAAATTTTGCAGCACGTGCCACAACGTTAGCGATGCCGATGTTTGCAGTATTTGCAGCAACACAATGCGCGACCAAAGCATTGTGTGTGTGGTAGAAAGTTGACGCGAAGTAATCGCCATAGAAAACACAGGCGTTTATCAGGGCAGTTATCATGTTTTAGGCGGTTTGATTTCTCCTATTGACGGTGTTGGTCCCGATGAATTGAACATCAGTTCCTTGATAAAAAGAATTGAATCGGGAACAGTGCGCGAAGTGATTATGGCGTTGAGTCCTACAATGGATGGCGACACTACTATTTTTTATGTTTCAAAAAAGATTCAGCCGTTCAATATCAAAGTAACTTCTATTGCGCGGGGCGTTTCGTTTGGCGGTGAATTAGAATACACCGATGAACTGACGCTCGCCCGCTCTATCGCAACGCGCATGCCTTATGAAAGTTATTTGGTGAAGTAAGATTAGACTTCTTCGGAAATTCAATTTTTTGATTTTCCTCCCTCTGAATCTCCCTCCAAAGGGAGATAATCGGATGAATTTCCGAAGAAGCCTAGTTGAGCAATCAGCATAAATTCTGTTCGTTTTTCACCCACCTAAAAGCAAAAAAGGCAGTCTGTTTCCAAACCGCCTTTTTGTTATTCATTGCAACGAAAAAAAAATCATTTCAAATCAAATCTGTCTGCGTTCATTACTTTAACCCAAGCCGCTACGAAATCTTTCACAAACTTTTCTTTTGCGTCTTCGCTTGCATAAACTTCGGCAAGAGCGCGGAGTTCTGAATTGGAGCCGAAAATTAAATCAGCACGAGTGGCTGTCCATTTCGCTGCACCTGTTTTGCGGTCGCTACCTTCAAACACTTCCTTTTGTTCATCAGTTGCTTTCCACGCTGTGCTTATATCAAGCAAATTCACAAAGAAATCGTTGCTTAAAGTTCCAGGTTTTTTGGTGAACACACCGTGTTTAGAATTATCGTAATTGGTGTTCAGCACACGTAAGCCGCCAACCAGCACCGTGAGTTCAGGTGCAGTAAGTGTGAGCAGTTGCGCTTTGTCAATCAGTAATTCTTCTGTGGAAACAGCAGATTTCGCTTTCAGGTAATTGCGGAAACCATCAGCAAACGGTTCAAGCGCGGCAAACGATTCCACATCCGTTTGCTCTTGCGAAGCATCGGCACGACCTGCCGCGAAAGGAACGGTTACATTATGTCCGGCATCTTTTGCAGCTCGCTCAATTCCTGCACCGCCTGCCAGCACAATCAAGTCTGCCAGCGAAACTTTTTTGCCGTCTTTTTGTGCAGCATTAAATTCTTTTTGGATTGCTTCAAGCACATTCAACACTTTATCTAACTGCGTGGAATTATTTACCGCCCAAAATTTTTGCGGTGCAAGACGAATACGCGCACCATTGGCGCCACCGCGCTTGTCAGAGCCGCGAAACGTAGAAGCCGAAGCCCAAGCCGTAGAAACCAATTGAGAAACCGACAAGCCCGATTCCAATATTTTTGCTTTCAATGCAGCAATATCTTTCTCATCAATCAATTGGTGGTCAACTGCGGGAATCGGGTCTTGCCAAATCAAATCTTCTTTCGGCACTTCTGCACCTAAGTAGCATGTGCGTGGTCCCATATCACGGTGCGTTAATTTAAACCAAGCACGTGCAAACGCATCGGCAAACGCATCAGGATCTTCGTAAAAACGTCTTGCAATTTTTTCGTAAGCAGGGTCGAAGCGCAACGAAAGATCGGTGGTGAGCATTTTAGGCGCGTGGCGTTTTGATTTGTCGTGCGCGTCAGGAATTGTATTTGCGCCTGCGCCATTTTTCGCCACCCATTGGTGCGCTCCTGCGGGGCTTTTTTCCAGTTCCCATTCGTAGCCGAACAAGTTCCAAAAGAAATTACTGCTCCATTTTGTTGGCGTACTTGTCCAGGTAACTTCAAGACCGCTTCCAACGGTATCGCCACCTTTTCCTGAGCCATAATTGCTCGTCCACCCCAAACCTTGTTCTTCAATTCCGGCTGCTTCGGGTTCAGGTCCCTTGTGTGATTCAGGCGCAGCGCCATGTGTTTTTCCGAAAGTGTGTCCACCGGCAATCAGCGCAACAGTTTCTTCATCATTCATTGCCATTCGTTTAAAAGTTTCACGGATGTCGCGAGCGGCAGCGAGCGGGTCGGGGTTGCCGTCTGGTCCTTCGGGATTTACATAAATCAAACCCATTTGAACTGCTGCGAGAGGATTTTCTAAGTCTCGATTACCCGAGTAACGACTATTGGCTTTATCGCTGGTAGCCAGCCATTCTTTTTCACTTCCCCAATACACATCTTGTTCAGGTTCCCACACGTCTTCGCGCCCGCCTGCGAAACCAAAGGTTTTAAAGCCCATTGATTCGAGCGCAACATTGCCTGTCAAAATCATTAAGTCTGCCCACGAAATTTTTTTGCCGTATTTTAATTTGACAGGCAAAAGCAACCTGCGGGCTTTGTCTAAGTTTACGTTATCGGGCCAACTGTTGAGAGGTGCAAAACGTTGTTGTCCCGCTCCTGCTCCACCACGACCATCGCCTGTGCGATACGTTCCCGCGCTGTGCCACGCCATACGAATAAAGAAAGGTCCGTAGTGTCCAAAGTCAGCGGGCCACCAATCCTGCGAATCAGTCATCAGCGCGTGAAGGTCTTTTTTCAACGCTTCCATATTCAAACTTTTAAATTCTTGTGCGTAATTAAAATCCTTATCCATCGGGTTAGATAAATCAGAATTTTGACGAAGAATATTCAACTTTAACTGATTGGGCCACCAATCATGATTTTGCGTTCCGCGACCCGATACGGGTTTGTTCAAAGCGCCATTGTGAAAAGGACATTTGCCGGTGTCTTTGGTATTATCTGACATAACTGATAATTTTTAATGATGAATTAAGTAGTTCAAACTTATAAAATAGTTTACCTACTAAAAAAGAAACGGATGTATGTTTTTTTTACTGCGGTTCAATTGTCTTGATTTACTCGCTTTTTGCCTTGCGCGCCATGATTTCAATCATATCCCACTCATCTTTGCTCACACCCTCCAGAAAGCTGAATTCGCCTGCCCCCTGAAGCCATTCGCCTCCGTCAATAGTTACCACATCGCCATTGATGTAAGACGAATAATCTGAAACAAGATATGCTGCAAGATTCGCCAACTCCTGATGTTCTCCTGCTCTTTTCAACGGCACTTTTTTTGCCATATCAAAACGCTCGCGGAAAGGCTCGGGCACTAACCTGTCCCACGCGCCTTTTGTAGGGAATGGTCCCGGTGCAATGGCGTTCATGCGGATACCATATTTAGCCCACTCCACAGCAAGCGATTGTGTAAGTGCAAGCACACCTGCCTTTGCTGTTGCCGATGGAACCACATAAGCACTGCCCGTCCATGCGTAAGTAGTTACAATGTTCAATACCGCGCGATTGGTTTGATTGTTTTTTATCCAATGCTTACCCAACGCAAGTGTGTTGTTGATGCTGCCTTCTAACACAATACCAATTACAGATTTAAAAGCATTGGCACTCAACCTTTCGGTAGGCGACACAAAATTTCCTGCTGCATTATTC
>CAYTGJ010000210.1:0-5545 GCA_964437245.1 uncultured Chitinophagaceae bacterium | reverse complement strand
CATCCGTAGTTCGATCAGGTACCAGCTGATCCCCCAGACACAGGAATTCATGACGCCTAGGGCCAGTAGTCCGGGAATAAGAAAGTCGATGTAACGGGTTCCTTTGGTGGTAATCTTTTCGCTAAGAAAAGCTTGCCGGCCGTTCCACAGTGCCAGCTCCCGGTCGAGCATCAGGTAAAGCTGTACCGCTTCCTGGTTGCCCGGATCGTAATGAAAAACAGGTTGCCCTTGCGGAAGATCGATATAGAGGATACAGGTGCCGCTTTTTAAGGCGCTGAGCAGCTCTTTTTCTCCGGAAGGTAAGAATTCTGCTGTTGCCGAAATCCCTGTACCGCTTCCGATCGTTTTCTCAAATCCTTTTTCAGGTTCCCGGGGAAACAATTTCTGAAGAGTACTGTCGCCGGTGAGTAGTACGGTATATTTTTTCTCGGGACTACCTGAAAAAGCAATTCCCAGGATCCATGCCATTCCTACCGGAAAGGCAAAAGACCAGAACAAGGCTCCCGGCTCCCGGAAAAAATTCTTGAAATTGACCAGTACTAAATATGCAATCTGTTTACTTTTCATAAAGTTTTCTGCCCGTCATAGAAATAAATAAATCGTCGAGGGTCATCTTACGACATTCCAGTTCCGAGAGGGGAATATGGTGCTCTGTCAAATACTGGACAAACAACGGTAGTACCCTGGAAATACTCTCCACGGTCATTTTCCCTTTTCTGAAAGGAATGTCCCAGAGTACATTTTTAACACCGTTGATGAGTTGTCCTGGTTCTGCGGACAGAGGTTGCTCCAGCGAAAATTCGATGACTTCTCCTTCACTGTAGCCGGTGACAAGTTCTTCCAGGCTTCCCTGGGCTATAAATTTCCCCTGGTCCATGATCACAATACGGTCGCATAGAAACTCTGCTTCTTCCATGTAGTGGGTTGTCAGGATCATGGAGATATTTTCTTCCCGTTTTAATTTTTCAAGGATGTTCCATACCTCTCTGCGTGCAGAGGGATCCAGTCCGGTAGTAGGTTCGTCCAGCAAAAGTATTTTAGGTTTGTGTAGTAAAGCAACACCAAGCGCCAGGCGCTGACGTTGTCCGCCGGAAAGGTTGACGGTATAGCTTTTTCTCTTGCTCTCCAGATTTACCAGCGCCAGTACTTCTTCTACCCGTAGTTGGTCCAGGTCGTAAAAAGAAGCAAATAGCTGTAGCGTTTCCTGAACAGAAAGTTTGTCCATGAACTTGGTTTCCTGCAGGGCCAGTCCGATCAGGCGGTGAAGAGTGTCTTCGTCTTCTTTCCAGCTTTTGCCCATGATCCGGATCTCTCCGGCATCCGGCTGCTGGATCCCCTCGATGATTTCGATCAGTGTGGTCTTACCTGCTCCGTTGGGGCCCAGTAAGCCCAGGAACTCGCCTTCGTATATGGAGAGGTCAATCCCTTTGACCGCTTCAATATCTTTGAAACTTTTGCGGACACCCTTTATTTCTACCAGTATCTTTCCCAATGGAAGCGCTTTGTTTGAATGGCAAAGCTACCTAATAAATTCAGTATCCTAATAATCAGTGATAATTAAATAGACTGTTCAGGATTAAGTCTAATGCCATTCGAGATACAAGAAGCTAAGGGAGTTTATGAAATTATTACAGAATATTTCGTATTTCTCTCCAAAATCAGGTCTGTTCTGAATGGGTGAGCCAATTGTCTTGTTCTTGTCCGGGATCCAGTATCGGGGGGCTTATATCTGGAAATAATCTTAACGGTAATCTGGGACAGTCTATAATTAAATTAGAAAAGTCTAATCTTGATTTCTGCGGTTAAACTAGTATATTCAAAAAATACTTAGTTTATGAAAAGAATCTTTTGGGTACTGTTTTTCTGTTTTCAGGCATTTTTTTCGTATGCATTTAAGCATGCGGTCTATCGTGATATCCCCTATGTCCCGGTCAACAGTGCGATCTTTAGTCCGGAACGTCATGTACTGGATGTATACACTCCAAGAGTTAAAAATGCTACTCCGTCTGAAGTCGTGATCTTTATTCACGGAGGAAAATGGAAGACCGCTAATAAAGATATGTTCAATTATGTAGGGGTGAATTTTGCGGAGAAAGGAAAGACTGCGGTACTGATCAATTACAGACTGACCCCGGATGTAAAGTATGAGGAGATGGCCATGGATTGCGCCAATGCAGTGAAATGGGTGGTTTCCCAGATAAAATATTATGGAGGGGATGAAACCAAAATATACCTTTACGGACATTCTTCCGGAGGACATCTGGCGGCCCTTATTTCTACCAACAACCGTTTTTTTGATTCGCTGGAAATTCAGAATCCGGTCAAAGGCTGTGTATTGATCGATGCCTTCGGAATGAATATGTACAATTATCTGCGCAATCCTAATTCAAACGATCTGTGGATGTTTGATACTTTTGGCAAAGAAGAAGAAAAGTGGAAAGATGCTTCCCCTGCCTTTTTTGTGACAACAGAGTCGCCGAAGTTCCTGATGTTTCTGGGCGAAAAAACACACAACATTATTTACCATGATGTAAAAGCATTCCGGCATCTTCTGGAAGAAAAAGGAATTGAAACCGAACTGGTGATGATGGACAACCGGAAGCATATGGAAATGATAGGCCAGATGCTGGATTTCCGTAATAATATTTATGATAAATGCCTGGATTTTATGAAGCCGGATTAGCTGTTCTGACCGGATAATATATTTTTAGAATTTATTTACGAGATACAGTCGGTTGATGGTTAAACCGGTAGTCCCGTAAAGTATGTAAGACCAAACGGATTGTTTTTGGAAATAATCTATCAATCCCGAGTAGTCAGGATTTTTTAATTGACAGCGTCAGGTATCCATGCCTGACAGAGATTTTATTTGTTAATATGTGGAAGGATTTTTTTGACCTGGTTTTCCCGGACCGTTGTATCTCTTGTGAAAATGCCTTGTTTAAAGGGGAAAAGAGTTTTTGTATTGTTTGTATGAGTAAACTCCCTAAAACGGATTTTCATTTTTACCAGGACAATGAATTGTGCCGGAAATTATGGGGCCGTGTACCTTTGCGGTATGGGCTTGCTTATCTTACTTTTTCGAAAGGAGGGAGCGTACAGAATATCCTGCATCATATCAAATATAAGGATGCCGCAGGGGCTGCCGTTATGCTGGGGAACTGGTATGGCCGGGATCTTTATCAAGCAGGTTTTGCAGACAAGTTTGACCTCATTGTGCCGGTTCCGCTGCATCGGAAAAAATTCCGGAAGCGAGGATATAATCAGAGTGCTTGCTTTGCTGAGGGACTGGCCGAGGCTCTTGCGGTAGACTATTCCGGGCACGTGCTGGAAAGAGTGAAGGAGCAGTCGTCCCAGACCAACAAAGGAAGGCTGGACCGATGGACCAATGTCCGGGAAATATACAGGATGAAGGAAGGTATGAACGTAGAACGTAAGAGAATCCTGCTGGCAGATGATATTGCTACTACAGGGGCTACTATTGAAGTCTGTACACAGGAGCTGCTGAATGCCGGGGCGGCGGAAGTAAGCGTGGCGGTTATGGCTGTTGCCTTATGATTACAGAACCGGAGAAGTAGAATGTGTTTCCTGAAAGAAAGGGTATAAAAAAATCCCCGTTGATACAACGGGGATTTTTTGAGATAAATATTGTTAAACTCTATTAGTAGTTAGTTCCTGCCTGAATCATAGCACATCTGAAACCGATAGTAGCAGTACAAGAATCTTCTGCAAGATATCTTCTTGTTCCTGGAGATAACCAGTAAGCTACATCTTTCCATGATCCACCTTTGTATACTCTTACGTGGTCATCGATCAGAGACTGGAAGCCAGCTTTGTCATATCCTTTTGCTTCGTCAAGGAAACCGTTTCTTCTAAGAGGGTTCAGGTCATCCATACCACCAGTCTGCTTGTCGTCTGTGTAGCTAAGTGGACGGTAAACGTCGTATACCCACTCGTTTACGTTACCTGCCATACAGTACAGACCGAAGTCATTTGGAGGGAACTCATAGATGTAAGAAGTGATCATTGCACCATCATTCAGCTTACCGGCGATACCGGCGTAGTCTCCACGACCTCTTTTGAAGTTGGCAAGGAACATACCCATTTGCTTTCCGTAAGGATTACGAAGTGCATGACCATCCCAAGGATAAAGTCTGTTGTGTGTTTGGTTCTCGTCTAACCACTGGTTTCCGATAAGAGCCTGAGCAGCATATTGCCATTCCGCTTCGGAAGGAAGACGATAGTTAGGAACTACTACTCCTGTTTCCAATGGAATTCTTCCACCGCCATCAGGGATTTCAATTCCTGCATTTTTAGCAAGGTTCTGGTTTACTACGTTGGTTCTCCATTGAGCGTAGTCATTTGCCTGAAGCCAGTTCACACCTACTACAGGGAAATATCTGAAACCAGGATATCTTAGATAGTGATCTACATAAGGGTCGTTGTAAGCAAGCTCGGAAGCCCATACAGTAGTATCAGGTCTGGTAGATTCAGCAAACTCCTGAGAAGAGTCTCTGCCTACATAAAACATATATTCTAACCAGTGAATGTTGGCGATTTCAGTTTCGTCCATATAGAAAGAAGCTACTGTTACAGTTCTTTCTACGTTATCACCGTTTTTCAAAAGATCTTCTTCAAAAGAACCCATTACCATACGTCCACCTTCAATGTATACCAGGTTGGGTGCTTCAGGCTGTCCTGCATAAGGGTTTACCTGAAATCCGTTTTCTTCGTTGTATGCCATCCCGGTGGTAGTACTTGCGTTACCGGGTCTTTGGGCGGTAGGATTGCCTTTCTTTCCGCAGGAAGCCAAAATCATGGCAGCCACAGTCAAAAGGGACACACCTTTTGCGATTCTACTAATTTTCTTCATAACCTGTTTGTTTAATAACACTTATCTACAAATAATTCGCTAATATATATAGATTCAACTTAAAATACAAAAAAATAGATGAATTTTATAAGAATTTACATATATTTTATACAGAACGGAAAGATAATCATAATATTATAAAACAAAAATAATGAGAGGGTTATATTTCGCCGGAAACCTCTTGCCTGTTCTCCTTTTCCTTCGGAACGGGTTTGTATTCTGAAACGCAGTTTGGTCGTCCAGGTTTAAGGAGAGAAGTCTTTTCAAAAAGGGAAAAGAATCCCGTTTCCTGGCTGGTCCCCCGGGCAATGATATACTTTGATGTACTGCTGTTTGTGAGGACACAAACAGCGGCTTCGAAGAATCATTCAGCCAAAAATCAGCCATCGTTTGTGTCTCACAAACGACCCCGGTGAATTGGTACCTTAAAGTATATTATTACCTGGTCCCCCGACCAGCCAGCCGGGGACAACAAAACAAAAAGTATATCAGAATCACCCACACTAATTATAAACTAAACTTATGTCTTGTCAGGGGACAAGCCAGGGATGGCTTCCGGGAAAATATAGTGAAGAGAGAAAATAAAAAAGCCTTACAGATTTCTGTAAGGCTTTTGAAGTGGGAGCTGAGGGGTTCGAACCCCCGACCCTCTGCTTGTAAGGCAGATGCTCT
>CAYTGJ010000209.1:0-5642 GCA_964437245.1 uncultured Chitinophagaceae bacterium | reverse complement strand
CCGCCGGTTCAATTTTCGGGTTTCTTCTTTTGAATTATCCGCCACAGGCAAAGCACCTCCATATCCGATCGTTTCGATCCGTTCCTCCGCAATTCCTTTTTTCATCAGGTATATTTTTACATTGAGGACTCGTTGTTCGGATAATTTCACATTCAGATCCGGTTTGCCCTGATTGTCTGTATGGCCTTCCACTCTTATCCTGACCTTCTCTTCTTCTGCCAGCCAGGCCGCCAACCGGTCCAGCTCCGTTTTACTGGCTTCTGTGATCTCTGCATCCGACTGGTTGAACGATAAGTTATGAAGCTGGAATTTTGTTCCTTTAGCAGTCAGCATCGTATCCTGGCGGACTTCCTGTTTTCTGTATTTCAGTTTATATATCCCCGGAGACAATTCGTCCCCTTTCTGAATATCTGCAAAACTGACTACCCTCCGGCTTGGTTTATATTCTTTCGCCATCATTTCCCTGTACTCTGCCGACATGACCGTTCGTAAGGCGGGTGGGACATAACCCTCCGGCATGGTTTCGATATATGAAAATTCGATATCGTCCATTGCCAGATCATTTCCATTGACAGAATGATTGGCATTCTCAATACCGATCGTTACCATTCCGTCGTAGGTACCGGAGTACCAGGTTGCCGTGGCATTGATCCACCGGTAGATATGATAAAAATCACTGTCGAGCTCTCCTACCTGTTTTCCGTCTACGATGAACCTGATCGTAGGGTCATTGCCTTTTACATCACCGTCCTCAAAAGCGAATCCTGTTTTCACAGGTTGTTCCTTATACAGATTACAGTAGTACACAGAAAATTTGTACAGAGAGTTCGGAATTACTTTTACCTGTGTACGCCAGGCTTTTTTACCACTTACTCCATCAGAATTCACGACCATATAGTATCCGTCTCCATAGGTATGATCTCCCCCTATGGGATTTCTGAAATCCTTATTCAGCGCTACTGCATAATCGGTAATGGAATATTCTCCCGGCTGATTTGATCTGAAATTATAAGAATAATCACTCGTGAACCCTATATTTCCATCTTCAAAATCACCATTCACTACAAGATTTTTATGTTTATCCTGAGCACAAATCAACCTACAACCCAAAACAAGGTAAAGAAGGAAAGCATAAAAATGCTTCATAATTCTGGCTTATAACTTAAAACTTCCATCAAATTTACAATATTATTCCGGCTATTGGTAATATAACTCTCCCTCCCGGTAAAAAGTATCCGGTATGAACGGGGTACTTTTTCAGCAACCAGGTTCAACCTAAATCTGGTTTAGACCGCCTTCTTAATCACGGGATACTAGCATCTCGCCCCCGGATTGATTATCTTTGTATTCTGAAAATACGATGGATTTCGGCAGATTACCTAATATTGACCATGTTGACTTTACCTTTCCCAAAGAGCATCCGGGAAATGTAAACATCCTTCCGGGCTTTCCTTCGGAAGAGTCTGCGATCTATATCGGCTGCCCGATCTGGGGAGAAAAAGGATGGGTAGGAAAAATCTATCCCAAAGGCACCAAAGAAAAAGAGTATTTAAAATATTATGCCGAAAAATTCTCCACGATCGAACTGAATGCCACGCATTATCAGATCCCCAACGAGGAAACTGTAACACGCTGGCGGGATTCGGTCCCCGACACTTTCCGTTTCTGTCCTAAAGTACCACAGGTGATCAGTCATAGCAAAGATCTTGTCAAAATGACGGATCATATGAT
Source organism: uncultured Chitinophagaceae bacterium (assembly GCA_964437245.1). Taxonomy (GTDB): domain Bacteria; phylum Bacteroidota; class Bacteroidia; order Cytophagales; family Cytophagaceae; genus JANYCO01. The sequence continues at coordinate 3,911 of CAYTGJ010000209.1, read as the reverse complement.
GGAATTTATTGCGGCAATGCGGCCGTTCGGACACAAACTCGGGACCAGTTTTCTACAACTCCCCCCCTATTTCGGTCCGGATAAAATAAAACAACTGATCTATTTTCTCAACGGAATTCCGGATGACTTTCCGCTGGCTGTAGAATTCAGGCACGAAGGATGGTTTTCCGACCGGCTGAAATTTGACAAAATATTCAATTACCTGGAAGACCGGCTGATGGCTGCTGTCATTACCGATGTAGCCGGACGAAGAGATGTATTGCATCAACGCCTTTCAAATCGTACAGCTTTTATCCGCTTCACCGCAAACGACCTCCATCCGAGCGATTTTCCCCGCATCGAAGAGTGGGCAGTACTTCTCAAAAAATGGCTGGACGAAGGCTTAAAAGAAATCTATTTTTTCGTTCACACTCCGGATAAAAGTTTATGTCCGGAACTGTCCGATCATTTTTCGGGGAAAATGAATATTCAGTCAAGTTCCTTACCTCCTCCTACCGACCTATATACACAGGGCAGCCTGTTTGACTAAGTTAAAACCGGCCAGCCATGTTTGAACAGCATTCCTTCTATAGAAAAAAAAACATACCATTCCAGAACTTCCTTTTTCTAAAACTCCCCCTCATTGATATATTGCTGTGTCTTTTCAGGATATTGTTCCAGTTTCAGAATTCTTTTCGTTTTATCCAGCTTAGCTGACGCTTCTGTAGTATAAGACAACGCATGTACACCTGTAGAGGACAACGGGATTTTGGATATCCTGTTCGAAACATACAACTGGCTTTCCCCTGCAGCACCTGTATACCATTCCCGGTATTTTTTCCCCTCTGCCGAACGAAGCCAGCGATCGACCTCTTCTTTGGCCTGATCTTCATTTGGGACATTCCTATTTTTCCCGGAGGCTTTTGCTGCCTCATAGACTACATAAAAAGCATTTTTTATTTTCTGATCCTCCTCAGCATCTCCCATCAGAGAAACGATCTCCGGAATTCCCTTAAAAGAGGTATTCGTATTTTTGACAGAAAGCTCCTTCCTGTCGGCAGTTCTATACGAAAAACTTCTCCAGGTACGATTGAAAATATAATTGAAATCAGGCACATTGTTTCCTTCTGCCGGAAACTCCCAGACCAGCCTGGTGAGCATATACAGCTCCGGATACTGCGACTCGTTGGCTTGTATCATAAAACGATAGCTTACCGCTTCCTTTCCTTCCGGAACCCATGTCTCACCGGTATACCGGTATGCACTTCCTTCTTTCACCCCTATGGAGGAAACCAGTTCCAGGACGACCGGTTTTGTCAGGACAAGAAGCGCTCCGGACAAAGGTTCATGGGCCTGTAGTTCCACCCAATGCCGGACCGGAAACACCGGCATATTTTTTATTCCTGTCTCTTTGAAGGCAGCGGGTTCACGATATTTTACAAGCACTTCTTTTTGAACTGTACGGCCGCTCCCCTCCAGAAAGGCATGCGGAGGAATCAATAATCTCCTGCCTGATGCCGTGTACAGTACTGCTCCACGACCCGGATCCACTTTGAAAATTTCATACGTTCTGATCTCTTCTGCAATTGCTCCCGTTTGAGCTTCTTTCTTTCCTGGTTCTTCTGTAACCGGGAGTACCGGTTCAAGCAATTTTTCCGGATGCACCGGAAGCTCCAGTCCCGAATCAGCCATCGCCACGTCCGCAGTGTCTTTCGCAATTTCCGAAGGAGACGTTTCCGGCTGATCCAGCATGCACAGAAATCCGGTATTCCGGTACAAAGGTTTTGACCCGTCCTTAAAACGATAGAGTTTCTGCTGATTGTTCAGCAACTTTCCAAAATCCTTGTGCCGGCTGATCTGTTCATCCGACAGTGGTTTAGGATTTCGTTTTATTTTATAGTTTCCCATTTTTTCTCCTATCAGTAGGCTTTCTTCAAATTCTTATATGTTTTTTTATTTTATCAAGAATCCGGTAAGTACGCACTTTCGCATTATTCTCCGTAATATTCATAATATCTGCGATCTCCTTAAAAGAACGGTCTTCAAAGAACCTTAGTTCAATATACTGTACTTCTTCCAGGGCCAGTTTCTGGATCCCCTGCAAAAGTATCTCGATCTTTTCCTCCTTGTCTCTCCCTTCCATTTCTTCCGCTATACGCTCCAGCGACTCGTCTTCTATACTAAGCGTTCGCCGGTTTTTATGCTTTCTGAAAAACATGTTGATTTCATTGACTGCGATCCTGAACAACCATGCTGAAAAAGGCAGGCCTTTATGTTCATATTTGGGAAGATAAGTGATCGCTTTTAAGAAAACCTGAGAGGTTAAATCAGCGGTCAGTTCTTCATCGTCCGTACGCCGATAGACAAACGTAAAAACCGGTTTGTAATAACTATCATACAAAGGGGCAAAATAAGCAGGGTTTTCCTGCGCCTGCCTGATCAGACGGACTTCGGATTCTATATCTTCTTTTGTTTTATGCAGAGTACCCAAGCGAAACAGGATTTTTATAAGTAATAATGCCTAAACTCCTAAAAGGATACAGAAGGAACTGCCAATATATATTTTTTCCCTCATTAATGCCCAAAAAACTCTATTAATGAGGTAGTAATAAGAAAATAATTGTGGTTAAATTTTGATACGTTAATGAAAAATTTAGCTATCTTGGCAGCTAAATTTTGACGCTAATAAACTACAGTATCTACACTAAATGGAAATTTTACACCATATTCTGGGGCCAGACCTTAAAGCGGCCTCTTTAGTTATCCTCAACCTGATTTTAATAGAAAGCCTTCTCTCCGTAGACAATGCCGCAGTACTCGCCACCATGGTGATGGATTTGCCCAAACATCAAAGAGAAAAAGCCCTGAAATACGGTATTATAGGCGCCTATGTATTCCGGGGAATATGCCTTATTTTCGCTTCCTTCCTCATTCAGGTATTATGGCTGAAAGCAGTGGGTGGTTTATATCTTATGTATCTTACTTTCAGCTATTTTAAATCCAAACAAACCGAAAGTAAAGAAGACGATACCCTTAATAAGGAAGAAAACTGGTTTTATAAAATGACCGTCGGGTTGCTGGGGCCATTCTGGTCCACGGTAGCACTCGTAGAGTTAATGGACCTGGCTTTTTCCATCGACAATGTATTCGCTGCCGTTGCCTTTACGGACAACATCTACCTGATCATGATCGGGGTATTTATTGGTATTCTGGCCATGAGATTCGTAGCTCAAAGCTTTGTCAAACTGATCGAACGTTTTCCATTCCTGGAAGCTACTGCTTTTATTGTGATCGGGATCCTGGGGATCAAACTAGTATTATCATTCATCTGTGACGAATTTTTCAAAAATGCAGCATGCGGAACGAACTGCGAAAACTGTAACTGTTATGAAGGCAGTGCCTTCTGTACGTTTGCCAACAGCCACATCGCTGACCTCGGAGTCTCTATCCTAACAGTCGCTATATTTGTAGTTCCTATTCTTACCTCTCTCCTGTTCAACTTCCCTAAAAGAAAGCTGGACTCGTAACCGATCTACGGTACCGATAAAAAATCAAAAGCCTCTGAAAAAATCAGAGGCTTTTTTGTATCCTTCCCTCTTACCGTTCATTATGCATTCAAAACAGGTACAGATCAATAACCCAAATTTGATATGCTTATGAAAAAGACCATTTTAGTGATCGCCACTATCCTTGGGCTCCAGACCGTACAGGCACAGGAGTCTCATGTAAATCCGGATGCAATGGGTAATCTTCCCGTTGCCCGCATTATGCATCAAAAAACCGTCACCCGGGCACTGGACCTGAGGGAAAAACAAAACCTCCCCTTATTTGCAAGGAACCGGGAACTTACAGCACTCCTGCTGGAAGCTGCGAAAAACGGGACCATCAGTTCTTATGAAAACGATTCTCTGACGACCAAACTTACCATCGGA
>CAYTGJ010000208.1:0-5743 GCA_964437245.1 uncultured Chitinophagaceae bacterium | reverse complement strand
CAACCGGAAGGTCTTTGCCGGTATTCAGCATATATTTCACTGAAAAGCATTTCCATGGGCTGTACTTTTTCAGCAGGAAGATAGATCACCGGATAGTTTTGCTGAAGATAAAAAAAAGGATAATGGTCGATCTGTTTTTTCAGAAAGATACGATCGTAAAATTCTTTTGTGTGAAAAAACACATATCCTTCCACATCATTCGACAGTCTCCAGCAATGAACCTGCCCGGGACTCAACAGAAAAATGCTTCCCGGTTTTATTTCATACGTATTAAAATCGACCTGATGTTCTCCTGTTCCTTTGGTAAACAGGATCGAGATATAGGTACTATGCTTATGAGGAGCATTAATAAACTGATGTTTTTCAAGATGTGGTCTGAGTTCATTGGCATAAAAATAGGTTTCCGTATTCTTATGCGAAAACTCCGTAATTCCATATACAGGGACCTTCCTATTCATAAACGAATGTAGCTTTTTTGTCCAAAAAGTCCTATAGAATGGCTATAAAAACCTTATTTACAAGCAATTTACAGCGTACTTTTACAATATAAAAAAATACGGCCATGATACTTACTCATATCATTAAGAATGAATGTCCCCGGTGTCACCAGGGAAAAGCATTCCAAAATTCTAATTTATTCAGTTTCAGATCAGAAGCTATGAACAAGGAATGTCCGGTCTGCCAACTCAATTTCACCAAAGAACCTGGCTTTTACTGGGGTTCGATGTATGTTAGTTACGGGCTTGCAGTAACAGAGGCATTTATCACCTACTTTATTTGCAGACTTGCAGGAACCGCTACTTTTGATCTGATCAATCTCTGGATCATCCTGGGAACGATCATTGTACTTTCTCCCTTCAATTTTCGCTTGTCCAGGCTGGTCTGGCTGTACATCTTCCCTAACAGCTAATCGTCTGATTGATTCGTCTACAATTCTGCAAAGCGTAATGATTTTTGTGAGATTGGGGATGAGCTGCAAGATACCAGGTACTGGATTCCAGAGAATAAGACAAAAGCTCCTATAATTGTCTTCCATCTTGTATCCCGCATCCAAGAATAGTAGTAACCATTTCCCCGGGACAATCTATTTATTTTTATAGTATCTTTGCAGTCTATGTCTATTACGTTATACAATCCGTTCAAAAACCTGGACTTCAATCCGGAACATTGTTTTTTAACCGGTCAGCCGCTGACCTCTTCGGAAGAGGAAATCCCTGTATTTCCCGAATGGATACAGGACCGGTACTCACTGGGGGAAAAAACCTTTACCATGCTTGGGGATGGGAATATTGTCAAATACAAAGATCTTAAAATACCCTGTGCACGTACGGTGATCGACAATGCCCTCAATCCTCTGGAAGAGGAGATTCAAAAAGCATTTTCCGACGGTTATGAAGAAGTAAAAAAATTAGCTCCTCTTCGTATTTTTCAATGGATGAACAAACTCGTATATGGTATTCTCTACAACGATCTGCGCAATGCGATCAATCATCAGAATATCCGGGGAGAAAAATTTTCACTCTCTTCTTTTCTTGAAAACAGGTTCCGGAATCTTCACCTGATGCTTCAGTCATTAGTACTTCCCATGGAATTCAAAGAAATTCCATGGAGCATCGAGGTCATAAAAATAAAATACTCCAAGGATGTTTTCAACTACAAAGACGAGACCAACAACCTGAACTTTTCTCTGGGAATGCACGATTTCGGAATTGTAGCCTGTCTTCAGGACAATGGAGAAAACAGTATTTTTCATAAAGAGCTTATGGAGAAAATTGTGGAAAAGGATATGACGTTTCATCCTGTCCAGTTTGAAGAGCTATGCGGAAGATTCATCTACTCTAATTATCTTCTGAACCGTTATCCGGAATATGTGGTGCATACTACCGAAGAAAAAGTATATGTAGAAGCGGTACCATTCTCCGGATTGAATAAACGTCCGTTGTTTAATCATTGGGAAGATGAAATGTTCGGACAGGTACTTGCCAATTACTGGAAGCCCTGGGGAATCGGGATGAAAGACATCATCACTTTCCCGAATCCTCCTATCAGTTTCCTGATCAACGACTACAACGATGAATTGATCTCTCCTGAATCTATCACCCTCCCATATTAAAAAATTATCTCTATAAGGTTTAACCCTTATAGAGATATAAAAATGGTGTATTTAAAAAATGTATAAAATAAAAACAAGGCGTGACAAATATGCCACGCCCGATCTGGAGTGACAGTCTCCGGAAACCTCTTACCGCACTGCCACTACCATATACTTAGAACTTTTCCAGAATTTTTCCGGATTTTCTATATGTAAATAAGTCACCATATTATTTTTCTTTTGAAATTCATAAGTCCCTTCCGGATGGCTTGTCACCAGTTCGGGCTTCTCTCCGTGAATTTCAATATCTCTTACTTTATGAATATCGATCGGCGTGAAATTGGTTTCACTGGCAGCATCAGCATTCAATACTGTTGTCTGTCCTATGCCCAGAATCCCTCCTTTTTGCACCAGCAATCCCTGTTTTTTCAAGGCTTTCTTATCCTGACAGACATAATACCCGGTCGAAAGTTCCGTCCGGTATTTATCCGACTGCAAACGCAGCAATTCACTCTGAAGGATCAGGTCATCAATGATCATATTCAACTCTTCTTCTGTAAAATTTTTGACCTGCAATTCTTCTTTTAAAGCATTCATCTGATTTTCATAGACACGAAGCTGCTTTTTGCTTTCCTTCAGGGTCTCATACAGTTCTGTATTCCCTTTTTTGTATTTTTTCACCTCGGAAGATAAAAATGCGATCTGCCGTTTATTCGCATCCACCAGGGAATTGATGATCATGATATTCCGGGAAATCCGTTCCTGTATATGAATTCCTTCTTCTTCAGGATTCTCTCCTCCTGCCGATCTCCCCGAGGTCGCATGGATGCGGGAAAGATCCTGATTTATTTTATAAAGCGTTTTATTGTACGCTTCTGCTACAGAATCCGGCGTTAAGGTTTGTTCGTATTTTTCTATATCTATATCGTAAGTAATCGGAGCTTCACGCTGATTGCATGCGATCATTCCTGTCAGTAGTACTACTGCTATGGGAACAGGTAATTTGACGAATGATTTCATATCTGTTTTTTTTATATGAATAGTTTAATACCAAAGTCAATGCCAATTAAAAATATTATTATAAAATACTGAAAAACAAAAAGCTGAAAAACAAGCCCAGTGTTCCGGGAAATCATTTTGACAATTCTATTTCCAAAATGAAAACTCCCCTCTTCCTCCGTACCCTTCCAGCCTTTAATTATTATAAATTGTATACCGCCTTTTTAAGCAGGAAACAACTATAGGGCAATGCGTATTTATCCTTGAAAATGAAATCGTCTATCCCATTTTCAAAAGCCTTATGAATGATATTCGTGTCATTGGTTCTTGAGATAACAAACACCTTACAGTTCTTACTAACCTGTTTTATTTTTGCCAGTACATCCAATGCCGTAATGTTCTTTACCAGATAGTAATCCAAAAAAACAATATCTGTATCCTCCTGAAGATTTTTAAGAAAATCCGGCAAAGAGATATAAGAACTGATCTCAAAAATATAATTGGTATCCAGAGCCAAAGACTCTGTATACAATTCCAGCTTTTTGGTCAATAATGCATTATACATTTCATTATCTTCCATGACTGCTATTTTAATAAGTCTTCCGTCTTTCATACGCGCTCAAAAAGTTTAGTATACCAGAATTAAGACAGTACAACCTATTTCCTATTCAGGTGATCGGTATTAAATACCGTACCAGTTTTGATCTCCCATCCCAGGAGCTACCAAATCCTTATTTTACAACAAGATATACTTCCTTTATGTTCCGCTGCCCCCTCCCTTTTTTCTCAAAATAAGAATCCTTTGATCAAAATAAAAAACACCGTTTCACCTCCTGAAAAATTAAGAAGAAATCTCTCCTATTTCTTTGCCTTAAAAATATTCCTTGCATATATTTAAGATCATACGAGTATTTCTACTAACGTAGAATTTTTACTTTTCTCAAAGTAACATTGATTCTGAAGTCATTGAAATTACTTTGTTTTCGGAACAAATGTTCATAATAGATCTTTAAAGGAGATCTTGTTTTAAGAAGTATAGACCCAAAATAATTGTACAAAAAAAACATTTCGCATTTTGAAAAAAGTATCACAAAATCAATAACAAGCCGGGAAGAAAAATTTCTTCCGGTGATTGACATAAAAATATAAACGCCAAAGGCCTGCTTTGTACTATTAACCTTTAAACCTCTACGACATTGACAAGTGTTAAAAAAAAGCTGAGACAAGGAATAACCCTCGAAACCGATACGATCGGTAAAAAAGATCTATTCAAGGTATTGACAGAGGTAAAAAACGGAAATTTTACTGTCCGGATGCCGATCGATAAAACGGGAATTGACGGAAAAATATGTGATACACTCAATGAGATCATCGAACTCAACCAGAAGATGATCCTCGAATTTACCAAAGCAGGTAAAATTATCGGAGAGCAGGGTAAACTTACCGAACGGATCTCCCTTCCCAAAAGCCGCGGTTCCTGGCAAAGCGGTGTAGAATCCCTCAATTCCCTGATCTCAAACCTTGTTAATCCCACGATTGAGATCGCCAACGTAATCAGCTCCGTAGCAAAAGGAAATCTTTCCACCGAAATGCCCCTGAAGATCGGAGGACATGCTTTAAAAGGAGAATTCCTTCGCATTTCAAAAGATGTGAACGACATGGTGAAGCAGCTTAACCTCTTTTCCAGAGAGGTAACCAGGGTAGCAAAAGAAGTAGGGTCGGAAGGAAAACTTGGTGGACAGGCAAAAGTAAAAGGTGTAGCCGGTGTGTGGAAGGATCTTACCGATTCGGTAAACCAGATGGCTTCCAACCTCACCGGACAGGTACGGAACATTGCAGAGGTAACCACTGCCGTGGCCAAAGGTGACCTCTCCAGAAAGATCACCGTGGATGTAAAAGGCGAAATCCTCGAACTGAAAGACACCATCAATACCATGGTGGATCAGCTTAACTCCTTCTCCTCAGAGGTAACCAGGGTAGCACGAGAAGTGGGATCGGAAGGAAAGCTCGGCGGACAGGCTAAAGTAAAAGGTGTGGGCGGTGTGTGGAAGGACCTTACCGATTCGGTAAACCAGATGGCTTCCAACCTTACCGGACAGGTACGGAACATTGCAGAAGTAACCACTGCCGTGGCAAACGGAAATCTTTCTAAAAAAATTACGGTAAACGTAGAGGGAGAAATCCTCGAATTGAAAAACACCATCAACACCATGGTGGACCAGCTCAACTCCTTCGCCGCCGAGGTCACCCGCGTGGCCCGCGAAGTAGGAACCGAAGGAAAACTCGGTGGACAGGCTAAAGTAAAAGGAGTAGGCGGAACCTGGAAAGACCTCACCGATTCGGTAAACCAGATGGCCTCCAACCTCACCTCTCAGGTACGGAACATTGCAGAGGTAACCACTGCCGTGGCCAAAGGTGACCTTTCCAGAAAAATTACCGTAGATGTAAAAGGGGAAATCCTGGATCTGAAAAATACCATCAATACCATGGTGGACCAGCTCAACTCCTTCGGTTCGGAAGTAACACGGGTAGCAAGAGAAGTAGGTACAGAAGGAAAACTCGGCGGACAAGCAGCGGTACAAGGCGTAGGCGGTGTATGGAAAGACCTCACCGATTCGGTAAACCAGATGGCCTCCAACCTCACCTCTCAGG
>CAYTGJ010000207.1:0-5751 GCA_964437245.1 uncultured Chitinophagaceae bacterium | reverse complement strand
TGGCTATTGCCTTTTATAATCAATGGGTTACATACTAAGTTGACGGATATGGTGAGGACACAAACAGAAGCTTCTAAGAACCTTTCAGACAAAATTAAGCCATCGTTTGTGTCTCACAAACGACCCTGGTGAAGAAAATCAGTCTCCGTTGGCTACTGTTGCTGTTGCTCTTGCTGGCACTGTCAGCAAGAGCAACAGCAACAGTATACAGATCATTCTTTAAAGGTGCTGTCTGGTCAGGGGACCAGACAGGAAGGGAATATTTTCAACTCCCCTACTCTTCCAGATAATCCAGTTCTTTGCCAAATGTATCTTTGAGATTGTACAAAGCAGTCACCGCAATGACCATCACTACGGCCGTCACGATGTAGCCCGCTACGATCAGCCCGGATCGCTCATTGATGTAATCAAACAACAGTGAAATAGGAACCAGGGATCCTCTCACAAAATTAGGAATAGTAGTCGTAGCCGTTGCCCTCAGGTTTGTACCGAATTGCTCGGAACCTACGGTGACAAACATAGCCCAGAAACCAACCGAATATCCCATGGCAAAAATAAAGCAATAGAATAAAAACGAAGAAGCATTAAAGAGATTCAGATAAAGGAGGATCAGGAAAGAACAAAGGGCATAAAAATAATAAAACACTTTGGTACGGCTTCTTAAATACTGGCTCAACGCTCCGCTGGTAATGTCTCCGAATACCAATCCACTGTAGCAAAGCAAAATGCACATCGGACGTTCAATCTCTCCTTGTACACTCATCAACTGTGCGTATTCAGGGGCTCTGCCAATCAGGATGCCGATCACAAACCATACAGGAGCTCCGATCAGAATACAATTCAGATACCGGAAAGCGATCTCTTTATTTTTGAACAGCGCAAAGAAATCTCCTTTAGGGACGTTGGTATCGTGCAGTTTTTTAAAGATACCGGATTCAAACACCCCTATTCTGAGCAACAACAAAGACAAGCCCAGTCCTCCGCCTATAAAATAAGCGACCTGCCATCCCATCATGCTTCCTACCAGGGCAGCAGCTACCGCTCCGGTCACCCCGATCGAAGCGACCATCATCGTACCATATCCCCGGTGCTCTTTGCTCATTACTTCCGACACCAGAGTAATTCCAGCCCCCAGCTCTCCGGCCAGACCAAAGCCAGCAATGAACCGTAGTATGGTATATACAAGCATCACGTCCATTCTGAACAGCGAAGCGATCTCCAGTACAAAACCATTGGCAATATTGGCCAGGGAATACATGATGATAGAACCGAAAAGCACGGACAACCTTCCTTTTTTGTCTCCCAGAATCCCCCAGAACAGTCCTCCGATAAGCATACCGATCATCTGCACGTTCAGCAGGTACTGAAACTCATCAATCCGGTCCACTTTATTGATTCCTATGTCTACGAGGCTTTGTACCCCTATGACCAGAAACAGTACGAGATCGTATACGTCTACAAAATAACCTAACGCAGCGACTACTACAGAAGCGTTGAATACTTCTTTCAACGTTATTTTTTGATTGTCCATTTGATTTTTTAACCGTAAAACCCGGCGAAAATAAGAAATAAATAATTAGTAGCCAAAGGAATGTATTCAACATGTATTTTCTGCGGCAGCAAACACACATTGCGTCCTTTCCGCAGTGTCTCTTTTTCCTGCGGTATTTTGCCCCCTTCCTGACAAAAGCGTAACTTGCGGGCCATCATGACAGTACTCTATAATTTATCCATCGTTCTGTATGTCTTATTGATCCGGATCGTTTCGCCATTTCACAAAAAAGCGAAACAATGGCTGGAAGGCAGGAAGCATATTTTTGAACGGCTTCAGGAAAGCTTCAATGGCAATACACGCCCGGTAGCCTGGTTCCATGTTGCTTCTCTGGGAGAATTTGAACAAGCAAGACCGGTCATAGAGGCTTTTCGTGCCGCTTATCCGGATTACCGTATTCTTCTGACTTTCTTTTCTCCCTCCGGATATGAACTCCGGAAAACGTATCCGGGAGCAGACGATATATTTTACCTTCCTTCCGATACCCGAAACAATGCGCAGCGGTTCCTTTCTATTACTTCGCCCAACATTGTTTTTTTTGTAAAGTATGAATTCTGGTTTCACTACCTGGACGAACTACGGATCCGCCGGATCCATACAATTCTGTTTTCTGCCATTTTCCGGAAAAGCCAACCCTTTTTCAGCCGGCACACCGATTTTTACAGAAATATCCTGAGCTGCTTTTCTTTTATCTTCGTACAGGACGACCATTCTGTAAGCCTTCTGAAGAATATCGCGGTAACCAATGTCAAAAATGCGGGAGATACCCGTTTCGACCGGGTGCTGCAACTGACGGAAAACAGAAAAGATATTCCGCTGGCAAAGGCATTTAAGGATGATTCAAAAGTCTTCATTGCCGGAAGTGTATGGGATGCTGACATGAACGTACTGATCCCCCTTCTAAACGATCCGGCATTCCAGGAACTAAAAATCATTATCGCTCCTCATGAAATCCATGAAGAAGAGATCCGGCGCTGGCAGGAAAAGATCAACCGAAAAAGTGTCCTGTATTCCGAAGCCAACGAACAAACAATACAGGAACAGGGAGTATTGTTCATCAACAACATCGGCTTGCTTTCTTCTCTTTATCAATATGCTGAGTTTGCCTGGATCGGCGGAGCTTACGGCAAAGGGCTTCATAATATCCTGGAAGCTGCCACGTATGGAATGCCTGTTTTCTTCGGAACCCGCTATCAGAAATTCAGAGAGGCCAGGGAGCTGATCAGTGCCGGCGCTGCTTTTTCGGTAGCCAACACAGAGGAACTGACCGGTATATTGCTGCCGATCAAAAACGATGATCATAAGAGGAACGTTCTGGCTCATACTGCCAGGAGCTATGTACAACAAAATACAGGAGCTACGGAAACTTTGATGAATTACCTTTCTGAACATTTAAACAAAACCGACCGGAAATGAAAGGAACTATTATACGCTCTACAGGATCCTGGTACGAAATTGCCGGAGAGGATGAAAAAATATACAAAGGGAGACTACGGGGAAAATTCAAGCTTAAAGGACTGAAGGTAACCAATCCAATTGCTGTTGGAGATGTAGTGCTTTTCGAACATGACAACGAGCAGGAGAATACCGTTACGATCCATGAAATCTGTCCGCGCAAAAACTATATCATTCGTACTTCTGTGCACAAAGCGGCTCACGGGCACCTGATCGCCTCCAATATTGATCAGAGTGTTCTGGTGGTCACCCTTGCCATGCCCCGGACGTCTGCAGGTTTTGTAGACCGTTTTCTTGTTTCAGCAGAGACATTCCGCATTCCGGCCATTCTGGTTTTTAATAAAACAGACCTGTACGATGAAGAAAGCAGAGCGATCCTGGAAGAGTTTTCTTCCATCTATTCTTCGCTTGGCTATACCTGCATTCATTCTTCCACAATTACAGGAGAAGGGATAGATGAAATCAAAGCTCAGTTAAAAGGGAAAACCTCCCTGGTTTCCGGTCACTCGGGAGTAGGGAAATCCACGCTGATCAATCTGCTCATCCCCGGATTGAACCTGGCTACGACGGAAATATCAGGGTTTGCAGAAAAAGGGGTCCACACCACTACTTTTGCGGAGCGGTTCACACTAGCGCCGGACAGCTATCTGATCGATACTCCGGGGATCAAGGAACTGGGGGTTTTCGAAGTCGGCAACGACGAATTGTCTCATTATTTCCCCGAAATGCGTGTGATGCTAAACGAATGCAAATTCAACGACTGCAAACATGTGAATGAGCCAGGATGTGCAGTAGTGGCAAAAGTCGAAAAAGGAGAAATTGCGCTAAGCCGTTACGAAAGCTATTTAAGTATTTTATCAGGAGCTGATAACCGTAAATAATCAGCTTGGGGAATTATTATTATTGTTTTGATTCTTATTCCTGTTCTTATTACGGTTTTGGTTAAAAGGTTTTTTCTTTTTAACGTTTGTATTTTTAGGCCGGACTTCCGGAGTATAGGCCGGGCCTTCCCCCAGTTCGGCAGGCAAAGTTAATTTAGGTACTTCCTTGTCGATCAGTTTTTCTATTCTATAAAACTTTGCCTGATCTTTTTCATTAATGAACGTAATGGCTGTTCCGGTAGTTTCCGCACGGGCCGTACGTCCGATCCGGTGAACGTAATCTTCCGGATCAGGAGGAACATCATAATTAATCACAAGGCTTATCCCCTCCACATCAATCCCCCGGGACAGAATATCTGTTCCGATAATGATATCCAGCCGGCGGCTCCGGTATTCTCTCAATATCTCCTCTCTTTCTGCCTGTTCCAGATCTGAATGGAACGCTTTGACAGAAAATCCTCCCCTGCGCAGTTCGGAATAAAGTTTCTTTACATTTTCCTTCGTGGAAGCAAAGACTATCGAGCTTCTTCCTTTTGCTTCCTCCAGAATCCCTTTGACTAGCGGAAGCTTCTGTGCATCATAGGTCATATAGGCCTGCTGATTGATTCCTTCAGCGGGTTTGGAGATGGCAATGCTGATCTGCTCCGGATCCTGCAAAATAGTGTTGGCAAGGGTTCTGATCTTTGGCGGCATGGTAGCCGAGAACAATAGCGTTTGCCTGTTTTTAGGCAGGTATTTGATAATACGGATGATATCATCGTAAAATCCCATGTCCAGCATGCGGTCTGCTTCGTCAAGAATCAGGTGCTGAAGATGCGAAAGATTCATCACCCCGGAAGTAAGCTGGGCAATCAACCGGCCGGGCGTAGCGATCACAATGTCTGCCCCTTCTTTAAGGGCTTTCTTCTGTTGTTCCCACACAGATCCGTCACCTCCTCCGTATACCGGAATAGAGCTCACTGCAATAAAATAAGCAAAACCTTCGATCTGCTGATCTATCTGGATCGCAAGTTCCCGGGTAGGCACCAGGATCAACGTATTCAGATGGCGGGTTTCTGTATTGATTATTTTATTCAGTACCGGCAATACATAGGCAGCGGTCTTTCCTGTACCGGTCTGTGCACATGCAATGAGGTCTTTGTTTTGCAGTATAAGCGGTATGGCTTGTTCCTGAATAGGAGTTGCCTTGTTAAAACCCATGGCATTAAGCCCATCTATTAACTGGCTATCGAAATTAAATTCTGTAAAAGTCAATGGTGATCTGAATATTATTTAAGAAAATCTTGCGATCTGGGTTTTCCCGGACGAGTAAAATTACACAAAATCCATGAATTTATCAATTTTCTCTTTTCCCAAGCCTAAAACACCACCAGAACCCTTTTAATTTAGTCCCCCTGGCAGATTCCGAAGCCTTTCCTGCCGGGGGCAGCACTTTTTGCATATTGCTCAGACCGCTGACGTCAAACAATTTCTTTCTTTCTAATACTTGTATCCGGAACAGGAAATAAATGAGTTTTTCGGGGCAAACCAGAGGTTTTATAAAAACATAATTTTATATTTAAAAAATTATAATTAAACAAAAATACTACCAATGATTCTTCCCAAAAGGATACTTTTATTCGTATTTATCGTCTGTTCACTACACACCTACGCTCAGAAATTTGATGGGCTTGCCCTGACTCCTCCCATGGGGTGGAATACCTGGAACAAATTCCAGTGTGAGATCAATGAAAAGCTCATCCGTGAATCTGCCGATGCTTTAGTAGCCAGCGGGATGAAGGAAGCCGGTTATACCTACATTGTCATCGACGACTGCTGGCACGGGAAGCGCGACAGCCTGGGGTTTATCCACCCCGATCCTGA
>CAYTGJ010000206.1:4150-5853 GCA_964437245.1 uncultured Chitinophagaceae bacterium | reverse complement strand
GCTGGAAACCCTCAAGGAACGTGTGAAGTTTCATCCGATCGGTTTTGAGCTATTGCCTGAAAAATTCACGCTTACCCAGCTTCAGAACCTTTATGAAGTGATCCTCGGAATGCAGCTGGATAAACGTAATTTCCGGAAAAAGCTATTGGGTATGGACCTGCTTGTGAAACTCGACGAATCTCAGGTGGGGGTAGCACACAGGGCTGCACGGTACTTTAAATTCGATCCTGTAAGGTATAAAGATTGGCTGGCACAGGGATTTAATTTCAAACTTTAGCAGACCGGTATTTTGAGTCGCCAGAATTCAATTATCCTCTCGCCCTGTAAAAACTACAAAGCCCCTCTTTAAAATGCAAAAATCTGTAAAACAGTATTTTATAAAAATAAATGTGCACAAATAGATTTTAACTTTTCAAAGAAAAGTTTTATCTTTGAATCTGTTATGCCATTGGATGATAAAATTTTTATAGAGGTAAAAAAAATATTTACGGTTTACCTCGAAAACAAAGAATTGCGTAAAACGCCGGAGCGGTTTGCCATACTGGAGGAGATCTATACACGAAACGGACATTTTGATGTAGAATCTTTGTATATCAGTATGAAGAACAAAAACTACCGTGTAAGCCGTGCAACGGTATACAACACGCTGGATATTCTGGTAGACTGTGATCTTGTGACCAAACATCAGTTTGGTAAAAATATTGCGCAATATGAAAAGTCCTATGGCTTCCGTCAGCACGATCACTTGATCTGCACGGATTGCAGCCGGGTTACGGAATTCTGTGATCCACGTATCCATGGTATTCAGACCATGGTGGGAGAGCTGCTTAATTTTAAGGTGATGCACCATTCTCTTATTCTTTATGGACAGTGTACCAAAGAGAATTGTGAACACAAAGTCAAAAAAGATTAATCCTAAAAACAACCCCATGAAATCTAATTATTATCTTAAAGAAGATATTCTGTTTATTGAGTTGTCAGGAGATTTGCTTGGAGAAAGCAACGGTTTGCAGGTAGTGGAAATTGCCAATGAACATATTAACAGAAAAGTAAAAAAGTGTGCCGTAGACCTTTCTCAGGTACGCTATATGAATAGCAACGGATTAGGAATTCTGATCACACTGCTCACAAAATTCCGTAATAAAGACGGAGAACTTGTGTTGATCCATCCGTCCGAGCAGATCAGCAAATTACTGATCATTACAAAGCTGAATTCTATTTTTACAATCGTAAACGATAGTACTGAAGCGGTAACAATACTGGAAACACAGGAGTAACAATCAAATCATTTCAGAAATAAACAAGTTAATTTAATAGTACATTATAATGGCAGTAGATATTTTATTGGGGTTGCAATGGGGTGACGAAGGAAAAGGGAAGATCGTAGACGTCCTTTCCCCAAAATACCAGGTCGTGGCAAGATTTCAGGGAGGACCTAATGCAGGGCATACCTTAGAGTTTGACGGGATCAAGCATGTATTGCATCAGATCCCTTCCGGAATATTCCATTCCAATATCAAAAATATCATCGGAAACGGCGTGGTGCTGGATCCGGGAGTTTTCAAAAAGGAAATTCTAAGCCTGGAGAAATATAAAATTGACTTCAGCAAAAACCTTTTTATCTCTAAGAAAACACAGATCATTATCCCTTCACATCGTCTGCTGGATGCTGCGTACGAAAAGTCGAAAGGAGATAATAAAAT
>CAYTGJ010000206.1:0-4140 GCA_964437245.1 uncultured Chitinophagaceae bacterium | reverse complement strand
GGGGGATCGGCCCTGCCTACCAGGATAAAATAGCACGTCAGGGCTTAAGAGTAGGAGATATCATTTCCGGAGATTTTAAAGCCCGTTACGACCGTCTGGTAAGCCTGCATAAAACCATTCTGGAATTTTATAAATTCGAATACGATCTTCCTGCACTAGAGAAAGATTTCTTCGAAGCAGTCGAATTCATCAAGCAGTTCAATATTGTAGACAGCGAATACTTCATCAACGAGAGTATTAAAAACAACGAAACGATCCTGGCAGAAGGAGCACAGGGTTCTTTGCTGGACATTGATTTCGGCTCGTATCCGTTTGTAACGTCTTCCAATACTATGGCTGCCGGAGCCTGCACAGGACTTGGAATCGCTCCTGCACACGTAGGAAAAGTATTCGGGATTTTCAAAGCCTACTGCACAAGAGTAGGAAGCGGACCGTTCCCTACCGAACTACTGGACGAAGAAGGAGATCTTCTGCGTAAAGAAGGAAATGAATTTGGATCCACTACCGGGAGACCAAGAAGATGTGGCTGGATCGATCTTCCTGCCCTGAAATATGCGATCATGCTGAACGGAGTAACCGAAATGCTGATGATGAAAGCAGATGTTCTGAATATCTTCAAAGAGATCAAAGTATGTACGCATTACAAACTTGCCGATGGTTCGGTTACGGATATGATTCCTTATGATCTTTGTGAGGCAAATTATGAACCGGTCTATAAGACGTTGAAAGGGTGGAACTGTAGTCTGGAGGGAATTTCTTCCTATGAAGGGCTTCCGGCCGAACTATCCGAATACATCAGCTTCCTGGAAGCTCAGTTAAATGTTCCGGTTACAGTAGTATCTGTAGGACCGGACAGAACGCAAACGATCATCAGTAATAAAACTGTTTTAGCTTAAATTACACCGATATGAATCAGGCCATCCTCCGTTTACTATTACAATCAGTCGCAGTCTTTATAGCGGCTTATATACTGCCCGGCATTTATCTTAAAAATTTTTGGTATGCCCTGCTGGTAGCCCTGATTCTGGCCATTGTAAATGTGACGATCAGGCCTGTACTGCAACTGCTTACCCTTCCGATCACGTTTTTCACACTGGGGCTTTTTTTGCTGGTGATCAACGCTCTGATGGTATTGCTGGTAGATTATCTGATCGATGATTTTGCCGTAAGCGGTTTCTGGATGGCAATGTTATTCAGCATTGTGATCTCTGTTGTTTATGCCGTGCTGGATTCTATTTTCATCGATTCCAAAAATAGAAGATAAGTTTAGAACTTTAAAATCTTATCATCGTTGGCATTACAGCTTCATTGAGGGATAAATGCTTATACATGTAGCTGAATGTAGACTCCCTTTTCATTGATATTATCTTCAGAGAAGTAATATCAATGAAAAGGGTAAGATCTATGTCTTTCTTTGAAGATTACCTATTTTAGGGAAATACTGTTGGGAAGGAAGGGAGAGAATACCATAATCATTATAAATACCGCCAGGATAAAATTAAAAAATGTGCGTATGTACTGGTGGGATGATTTTTATGTTGTCGTACATACACACATTAGTGTAATATAGATCGTACTATATTACTGAGGTTCCGGAAGGTTGTATAAAATGTGTAAGTTTTTTGGCGAACTTATGTTGTTTTATTTTATACACTTCAAAAATAGCGATTTTGAAAACCCTCGGCAATCACCCGAAAGAGGTATTTATTTTGCCTAAATGTAATAATGCAATTAAAAAATATAAATATATTTATATTTGTAAAAATACGTACATGTGAAAATGGTAGGCATTGTGTAAAAAATACCATATTAGACATGAGTCACAAAAATAATGGAGAACAGTAGTTTCGAATTATTCCAAAATCCACATTTCAACAATTTTCTGGAGTCTTCTCCGGGGATTACGGGTATATTCAATTTTGATACGCTACAATACGAATATTTAAGCCGGAATGTCAGGAATATCCTGGGGTACGATCCAGAAGATTATCTGAACGGAGGCCTCGGTTTTAACTACTCTATACTCAACAGTACCCATGCTGATATCATCGCGTCCAGTATCTATCCCATGTATCTTGAGCAATGTGTCAAATATGCCTCAGAAGGAGTGCTGAACCGTCTCCGGTTTTCATATGAATACATCGTCAATTGTAAATCGGGTAAACGTCTTTGGTGTCTGCAACAATCTACCATTATCGAAATAGATGAGGACGGTCATCCTCTTCTGGACCTGTTTACGATTACAGATATCAATGCGATCAAAAAAGACGATCTGATCAATTTTACCATTGCAAAAAAGAACGACCAGGGAATTTTTGAAACGATCCATACTTCGTCCTTCCAAACCAAAGACTTCAGTTTATTGTCCGGAAGAGAAATGCAGATCCTGAAATTACTCTGTGAAGGTCATAGCACACCTCAGATCGCCGGGATACTTCATTTGAGTGAACATACTGTAAAGACCCATCGTAAGAACATTATGAATAAGATGGAGGTCCGGAACCGTATGGATATAGTGAAGATTGCGTACGAAAAAGGGATTCTGTAATCCCGGATATCCTGTAACGATTTTTAAACACCTCTACCGTGTAGAGTGAAATCTGGTTGGTATCCGGCATCTTTTTTAAGATCCCTTCTCCTTCAATTATATTGCTTGAAAATACTTTTGATCCTCATCGAGATCACTCCGAAAAAGGCTTCTTTAAAAATACTTCCGGACATTTTAGAATTTCCCAGCTTACGGTCCGTAAAGATAATAGGCACTTCGATCAGTTTGAACCCATGTTTCCAGGCTAAAAACTTTAACTGGATCTGGAAAGCATATCCTATAAACCTGATGCTGCTCAGGTCAATAGTTTCCAGTACTTTTCTACGATAGCACTTAAAGCCTGCCGTTGTATCATGGATAGGGATTCCGGTAACCATCTGCACATATTTACTGGCAAAATAAGACATGATCACCCGCTCGATAGGCCAGTTGATCACCGTAATACCATTTATATAACGGGAACCGATGGCAAGATCATTTCCCTCCAGGGCACAAGCTTCGTACAATCGTATCAGGTCGTCCGGGTTGTGAGAAAAATCGGCATCCATCTCGCAGATAAACTCGTAATTATTTTTAAGAGCATATCTGAATCCGTGGATATAAGCCGTCCCTAATCCCAGTTTCCCTTTTCTCTCCTCAAGATGCAACCGTCCTGAAAACTCTGCCTGAAGGACTTTTACCTTATCGGCAGTACCGTCCGGAGAGCCATCGTCTACAATTAAAATATGGAAAGGAAGAGACAGTGAAAATACTTTTCTGATGATAGCTTCAATATTTTCTATTTCATTATAAGTCGGTATAATGACCAGCGTTCTCTCCATGCTACAAATATAAAAAATGTGCTAAAATATCGTTCAAAATCTATTAATAAAATACCAGTCGCCCGGGGAAGTACAATGATTGCTATTTAACTGATACACAAATGTTTTGTGCTATTTAAGTATAAATACTTCGTCTCCGGCAAGCTGATTTAGTTTTTTATTCAGGAATTCGATTCTCGTATAATCCTCCGAAGGTTCGATCATTTTTATCTGGAAAACAGTGTAATCTGATTTTTCCACCAGTATCTCGATCGTCTGAATAAACTTTTTGGTTGCCGGAGCAAGTGGAAATAATTGGATGAGGTAATACCGGTCATTCTCAAACAGACTGTGTCTGTATTCTTTGTGATGAAGCGTATTTCCACTGGCAGTTGCCAGCATCATATCGTTCAGGCCCCGGAACATTTTATTGGAGGAAGGATCGTAAGTTCTGATCTTTCCTTTTTCCCTGATCATCATCTTTCCATTGTTCAACACTATGATATGACTTTGTGGTTCTACTGTTTCCCAACGCATCTTATCCGGTTGTTTATAGCAGAACTTCCCTTTCGAAACCATCTTATCGGTCATCACGGATATATATTTCTCCTGGATAAAATCAGCTTCGTTGGTACGAATGGAAACAGACTTCTCGTCAAATTTTTTGATAAAAGCCGTGGTGTCTTTCATTATCCGGAATCCTTTCGGCTGTGCCCAGGCCTGCAAAGTGCCGGTGAATAAAACAACCCAGACTACTACACTAATTTTCTTCATATACTTTTAAAGGAAACA
>CAYTGJ010000205.1:0-5877 GCA_964437245.1 uncultured Chitinophagaceae bacterium | reverse complement strand
TAGAGATTACTCAACTAATTATTCATACAATATCGAAACTTTAAATAAATATTCAAAGGATTATTTAATAAAATAAATAATTAAAATAAATTTACGAAAGTTTTTGTTATAATTTCGAAAGTTAATATTTTTGTTATCTAAAATACAACGGACGATGATACCTGGTAAAAAATTGATACCCCTCGGACAGTTTATTGTAGAAAGGCAAAAAGAGGCTCCTTACGAAAGCGGGGAACTCAGCAAGCTTCTGCATGATTTAAGCATTGCCGCCAAAAGAGTCAACCACGAAATACGGACGGCCGGTCTTTCCGATCTGTTCAGGATGTCAGGAAAGACCAATGTACACGGCGAGGAGGTTCAATACCTTGACCAGTTTGCCAACGAAGAATTTATTTCAGCAATCCGGAGAAGCGGCGAATGCTGTGTCATTGCTTCCGAAGAAAACGAGGAAATCATTCCCATCGAACATACCAGCCGGAAAGAAGCCGCCCGCTATGTAGTATACATGGATCCGATAGACGGCTCTTCCAATTCCGAGGTATGCGTTTCAGTAGGCACTATCTTTTCGATCTACGAGAGAATAAGTCCTGCTCAGGGCAGCGGACTTCTGGAAGACTGCCTGCAGAAAGGGCTTCGCCAGGTAGCTGCAGGATACATCATCTATGGTTCGGCCACCATGCTGGTCTACACTACCGGAAACGGTGTCAATGCATTTACACTCGAACCTTCTATAGGAGAGTTCTGCCTCTCTCATCCCGACATGAAAATACCGGAAGGGAAATTTTACTCCATCAACGAAGGAAACTATCAGAAGTTTGAAAAAGGGATCCAGGAATTCATCAAATTCTGCCAGGGGGAAAAATCCATCACCGATACTCCTTATGCTTCACGGCACATCGGTTCCTTTGTCGCAGATTTTCATCGCAACCTTATCAAAGGAGGAATATTTATTTATCCTTCTTCGGCACAATATCCTCATGGGAAACTACGCCTGATGTACGAGGCAAATCCAATGGCTTTTCTGATAGAACAGGCGGGAGGAAAGGCAAGCAACGGGTTAAACAGAATCCTGGAGATCACTCCTGAAGATATTCACCAGAGAGTCCCCCTGATCATCGGTTCCTCTGAAATGGTGGAACTGGTAGAAAAATTCCTGCGTCAGCACCATTCGGCCGCCACACTGGAGTATTTTCAAAAAATAATCGTAAACGGATAATTGATACCCAACCCATAACTGAACTATATTATGAACTACTTACTGAACCTATATTTATCCAAAGAGCTGGGCGAACGCTCGGTAGGCTTTATCATCGGAGATATCCTGAGAAATAAAAATCTTCCGACCTATTCTGCTGAGACCATTGACGGAATAGAACTTCACAAATCCATTGTTCAGTTTATCAAAAAACACCCTGCTTATTTGCGAAGCAAAGACAGGCTTCCGGCCAAATACAACAAACACGCTTTTAAAATCGTGTCTATCTTCTACGATCATTTTCTTGCCTCCAACTGGGAAAAATATTCCTACGAAGAGCTAAACCGCTTTATAGGGAATGCGCATAATTTTGTACACCATAACTTTCATATTTTCCCTTATAAAACCAAAAAGCTGTATTCCCTGCTTATTTCAAAAAATATCCTGCTGAACTACGACAGCATCGAAGGAATTCATGCCTATATGCAACTGATCACGCACAAAGATACCTTCCAGGCCAATCTTGAGCACTCTCTTGAAACACTCATTCTTCATTACGAATTGTTCAAAAAAGATTTCGAAGAACTGATCCCCGAACTGATCGGATACACCGAAAAAGAAAGCATCCTGATCACCAGCAAAGCCTGCTAGCTTCCCGGCATTTCCGGGCCAGGAGAGTGAATATTCCACTTCCCCGGCATTTCAGCCCCTGTTTTGAAGGCCGGCAGAATGCCGGGGGTGTTTGTCTGCTTAAGTTATTTTTCCCTGACCGGCGGGTCCAAGAATAAAACAGTCAAAATTTGAAAAAGTCCAATTTATCTTTATTTTTACGGATTGAATTACACCTTAAACCTTAATTTAATTCAAATGGCAGAAAAGAAAACGCAGGCAGAGGAGCCTAACAAAAGCGGAAGTAATAGAGGACTACTAATCGCTTTTATCATTATACTTTTAGCGATCAACGGAGTTCAGTTGTTTTTTAACCTTACAAGCAGAAAGACCATTAAGGAGCAAACCTCTACTATTGCTGAGAACAAAACACTGATCGACAGTTTGAATGTACAACTGGAAGAAGCCATCAAAGAACTGAATGAGAAAAAAGAAGAGATTGCTCAACTGGGTGGTGATACAACACGTCTTGGAGAGCAGATCCGTCAGTTGATCCTGGAGAAGCAGCAACTGCAATCTTCAAGCTCCAGCTATCAGAAAAAATACAACGATATCAAAGATAAGATCGACGCAGCCAACAGGATCCGCGAAGATGCTACTAAAGAAGTAGAAAGACTGAAAATTTTACTTGCTCAGCAGGATACGATCATTACCAATCAGAAAGTAGTCATCGTGCAGAGAGAGGATTCCATCATCAAAATTACTTCTGAAAAGAACAGACTGGCGGAAAAAGTTGCCCTTGCTTCTGTGATGAAAGCGGAGAATTTCAAAATAGAAGCGCTGAACGCAAAAGGGAAAGCCGACACAGACGGAGAATTCAAAGCTAAAAAAATCGACAAAATAAAAGTTACGTTTACCCTTGCGGAAAACAAAGTAGCGGAAAAAGGAGGCAGAGATGTTTATTTCAGACTGATCGAGCCGGACGGTGGAGCTTTATTTGACCTGGCCAATGGTGGAGGAAGCGTTCAGATAGACGGAAAAGAAGTATTCTATACCATGAAACAAACGATCCTTTTTGAAAACAAAGGACAAAAAGTAAACTATGAATATAAAAAAGGAAGCGCTTACAAACCTGGTAACCACCGGGTGGAAATCTACAGCGAAGGTGCTAAAATCGGAGAATCCGCTTTCCTTGTAAAATAAGGGCTCTGGCCTGATAATCTTACATTCATCTTACCAAAACCGCAAAGTCACTATGATTTTGCGGTTTTTTCATTTCTCTACCTCATTTTTTAGTATTTGGAAATTTCCCCCTTTGCAGTTTTTAAGTTAAATTGCCAATAATTAAAGAGTGAAAATGGCAGTAAGTAACGAAGATGTATTAAAAGCACTGAGCACCGTGCAAGAACCGGATCTGAAACAAGACCTGGTTACCCTCAATATGATCAAAGACGTGGTAGTAAATGGCAACCAGGTAAGTTTTACCGTGGTGCTCACCACTCCCGCCTGCCCGTTGAAAGAACTCATTCGCTCTTCCTGTATCGAAGCAGTGCAAAAAATAGATGCTTCCCTTCAGGTAGTGGTCAACCTCACTGCCAATGTCACTTCTACCCGGCTGAACGGTCCTTTACTACCTCATGTAAAGAATATCATTGCCATCGGCTCCGGAAAAGGTGGTGTGGGAAAATCTACAGTGACCGCCAATCTGGCAATTGCCCTGGCCAAAACAGGAGCCAGTGTAGGATTGATCGACGCAGACATTTTCGGACCTTCCCAGCCTATTTTATTCGACCTGGAAGATGCCAGGCCTACAGTAACCCTTGAAAACGGTAAAAATTGGATCATTCCCTTACAACAATACGGTGTAAAGCTAATTTCCATTGGTTTCCTCGCTCCTGCCGAAAGTGCTGTCATATGGAGAGGACCGATGGCCAGCGCTGCGCTCAAACAATTTTTGGGCGACTGCAAATGGGGAGAGCTCGATTATTTGCTGATCGACCTTCCTCCCGGCACCAGCGACATCCATCTTACCCTCGTACAAACCGTACCGGTAACGGGAGCAATCATTGTGACAACGCCTCAAAAAGTAGCCCTGGCAGACTCTCAAAAAGGATTCAGCATGTTCCAGCAGCCTCAGATCAACGTACCCATCCTGGGGATCATTGAAAATATGGCCTGGTTCACTCCCGAAGAGCTTCCTGACCATAAATATTATATCTTTGGACAGGACGGCGGAAAAGAAATGGCGGAGAAAAACAATTGTCCCCTGCTGGGTCAGATCCCATTGGTACAAAGTATTCGCGAAAGCGGTGACAAAGGAAGACCCAAAGTATTGGACAATGATATTACCGCAGACGCATTCCTGCAACTGGCTGAGAACGTAGCACAGCAGGTAGCGATCCGCAATGCCGCACGCGAAAGTACTAAACCTGTAGAAATCAGATTATAAGGCGTGAGCATACACAATGGAATTTTAATGAACGGTTTGATGTTTTAAGACTATATGGAAACTACCTTTTCAAAAAACGAACTTCTGGACAAAATAGAAGTAGCCCTGAATACAATCCGTCCCTACCTGGCAACAGACGGAGGAGACGTCAAACTCCTGGACGTTTCAGACGATATGATTGTAAGCCTTGAACTGCTGGGCAACTGTGGCTCCTGCCCGATGTCTCCGATGACACTGAAAGCAGGTGTAGAAGAAGCAATCAAAAAAGAAGTGCCTGAAATCAAAGGCGTCGTTGCTGTCAACTAAGCCACAGGGCCACCACCCTGCAGAAATGATCTATTTACTAACTTCCCCCAGGGGAATCAATAAACTGTATTAAATGAAAATCGGAATATTTTTCGGAGGCCAATCCAGAGAGAGAGAGATTTCCTTTGCCGGAGGACGTACTGTATATGATAATTTAAATAAAAACCTTTTCGAAGCAGTACCGGTTTTTGTAGACAGTACAGGGAACTTTATCCTGCTCAACTGGCAGTATATCTACAAAGGAACCATCCGTGATTTCTATCCTCCTCATTCATTTACACCTCCTTCTCCCAACGGATTCCAGGTGTACATGGAATCACTGAACCAACTTTCCACCGCCGAGCAGGCAAGGATCATCAACTCCGTAGGGACCAGAATAGAACCGAGAAACTTCCACAAATATTTCGATTTTGCCTTCCTGGCCCTTCACGGACCTTATGGAGAAGACGGCAATATCCAGGGAATACTGGAATGGTACAACATCCCTTACAGCGGCTCAGGCATTTTACCTTCTGCCATCGGGATCAGCAAATCCGTACAACAAGGATTGCTCAAAAATGCCGGCTTCAAAAGACCTAAAAGCCAACGGCTTACTAAAAAGGAATGGTTCTCCAATGCCGATAAGGGGAAATTATTACAAAGCTATAAAAACGATTTAGGACTTCCTTTTGTAGTAAAAGCTCCTAACCAGGGCTCTTCCATCGGAATTAGCATCATCTCCGATACCGACCTGAAAAATTTCGTTTATTCGGTCAACAAAGCATTCTTCCTTCAGCAGATAGAGAAATCTGACTGGGTCTCTCTTTCGCATGAAGAAAAAGTAAATTACCTCCGCACACTCACCGACATCCGTGACGGGATCGGAATGCCTGTAATGGCCAACGACCGCCAGATCAACCATCCGGAAGAATTACTGGTATACATCAACGAACAATTTGAACAGAGCGAACTGACCGTATACCTGGAAAGTCTGGACAACGAAGAAGAGATCCTGATCGAATCCTTTATTAAGGGAAAAGAATTTTCCTGTATCGTAATCCAGGATGAAAAAGGAAATCCGATCGCGCTTCCTCCTACCGAAATAATCAAAGGCAATAACCTGTTTGACTACCGGTCCAAATACCTGCCCGGGATGTCGCGCAAGATCACACCGATCGATCTTCCGATCGACCAGATCGACCGGATCCGGAAGGAATGTGAAAAGTTATATAAAGAATTAAATTTTAATGTATATGCCCGCCTGGATGGTTTTATCACTCCGGGATGGGAAATTTTCCTCAACGATCCGAATACCACTTCAGGAATGCTTCCTTCTTCC
>CAYTGJ010000204.1:1936-6232 GCA_964437245.1 uncultured Chitinophagaceae bacterium | reverse complement strand
CCCGCCAGACCGCTCCTGACGGAAGTATTGTATTGCCTGCGTACAACGCAACCGGATTGCTGAAAAGCGAATCGGTTCTGCATGCCGGTGCTACAAGCCCTAAGATTTACCTCAGCAATATTGACTACAACGAAAAAGGGCAACGCAACTTCATTCGCTATGGCAATGGCGTAAAAACTCAATTTGAGTACGATAAAGAAACGTTTCAATTAAGACAATTGAAAAGCCAGCGCAACAATAATTTCTTGCAGGACTTATCGTATACCTACGACCCGGTGGGCAATATCACACATATCCGCGACGATGCTTACGATCCTGAATTTTTCAGCAATCGTGTCGTAGAGCCGGTCAATGTCTATACGTATGATGCCCTCTACCGTTTGGTGGAAGCCACAGGAAGAGAGAACGAGGCGGCCCTGTCTTTTGGTGCCGGCGACAACTGGAGCGATGCTGCATTGATGGGCAGCAACCCGCTGAGTGTGCGTACTTACAATCAAAAATACCGCTACGATGCCGTCGGAAATATTTTGCAAACGAAGCACGTAGCCGCCGGAAATAACTGGACCCGAACCTACGGTTACGAATCTGTCAACAACCGGTTAAGCTACACCGAAGTAGGCGATGAAAAATACCTGTATCCTCATCATGCTTTGCATGGCTACATTACCAGGATGCCTCACCTGGAAGAAATGGAATGGAATTTTAAAGAGGAGCTGGTAAAAACCATCCGCCAAAGAAGAACGGATGGCGGTACTCCCGAAACCACCTACTACCAGTACGACGGCAGCGGCCAACGCATACGTAAGATCACCGAAAACCAGGCCGCTCCGGGACTAGTACCTGCTAAAAAAGATGAACGGATTTACATAGCAGGATATGAGTGGTACAAAAAACACAGCGGAAGTGATGCAGGATTGGAACGGGTAAGTCTTAGCCTGATGGACGAGGCGCATCGCTTCGTAATGGTGGAAACCCGAAACGATGTGGACGATGGTACGGAAAAACAATTGGTACGTTACCAACTCCATAACCACCTCGGCTCTGCCGCCCTGGAGCTGGACGAGGTGGCAAGGGTAATCTCTTACGAAGAATACCATCCTTATGGCACCACGGCCTACCAGGTGAAAAATAAAGGTATTAAAACTGCTTCCAAACGCTACCGGTATACGGGTATGGAACGCGATGAGGAAACGGGTTTGGAATACCATAGCGCACGCTATTATTTACCTTGGCTCGGTAGGTGGTTGAGTGCGGATCCGATTGGGATTGGGGATGGGGTGAATGTTTATGGGTATGCATATAACAATTCAATCAAACAAATAGATCTCGATGGAACAGCTGCTATGGCAATACCTTTAGCAGTACCTGTAGTTGAGGCCACAGTTGTAACATTAGCAGTGTTTTTAGATCTTTTATTCGACCTTTTTAAGAAACCTAAGCCACTTCCTTATTCAAGTGATGAAACAACTTGGGAAATACCAAAAACTTGGGATTTAGAAATTGAGCCAAGACCTGTCGACCCAAGACCTAAGCCAAGACCTAAGTCTGAGGATAAGCCAAGACCTAAGTCTGAGGATAAGCCAAGACCTAAGTCTGAGGATAAGCCAAGACCTAAGCCTGAGGATAAGCCAAGACCTAAGCCTGAGGACAAGCCAAGACCTGTCGACCCAAGACCTAAGCCTGATGATAAGCCAAGACCTGACCCAAGACCTTGGCCTGATAATTATCCAGATAATCGTCCTCAGCCTGATGATAAGCCTAAAGATATTTGCCCAAAGATTCCGGGAACAATTCTTTTGGAATTACTAGAAAGATTAGTTAGTAATTCCGTTGATTTACTTAAAAGTGCTATAATCCAAAAGGATAGAAAGTTATTGAGGAGCTTTGGTTTAACACATAAACAAATTACAATTTTATTTGGCTCTAGTACACAAAAAACATATTATCTAACAGTA
Organism: uncultured Chitinophagaceae bacterium; assembly: GCA_964437245.1. Lineage (GTDB taxonomy): Bacteria > Bacteroidota > Bacteroidia > Cytophagales > Cytophagaceae > JANYCO01. The sequence continues at coordinate 4,277 of CAYTGJ010000204.1, read as the reverse complement.
GGTAATGCTGTTGAGAAAATATTCTTTGAACTGTTAAAAAAAGACTTTTGTCTTAGTCAATATGTAGAAGATATTCGTTATAAAGGTTGGGAAAAGTATTTTCCTCCAGGAAAACCACAGGGCAAAAGCGATATCAGACCGGATGGAGCTATAGTAAAGGGAGAATTTGCTGGTTTCATTTTTGATATTACTACAGAGAATGAAAGAGAAAAAAAATTATACAAGTATCATGATAATATAATTGTCTTTACCTATAAATTTTGATTACTGAATAATATCCAATACAATTTTTAAATGGATATTAAAAACATAAAACACGAGTAGTTGAAAGTTTCTCCCACTTGGGCAATAAGAGGAATAAGTCAAATAATAAAAAATAACGCTTTAAAAATTTTAAATTATGTCTCAAGTCTACACCATAAAAGGAGTCATACTAACTCCAAAAACAAAAACAGGAATCTCCGGCCTTAAAATAGAAGCCTGGGAACAGGATGTAAAACACCCCGATTTACTGGGACAGGTAATTACGAATGAGCAGGGCCAGTTCCGGTTTACCTTTCACGAAAGCCAGTGGAAGGATAATTACAAAGACCAAAATCCGATTGTGTTTTTCAGGGTGTACGATGCCAAAGGAAAACTGATTCGTGACACAAAAGGTGAAATATACTGGACGGTAAAACAAGGGACCAAAGAAATCCTTATCCCGCTTGAGACTACAACCGAATCAACCTCTATCACAATGGGAAACAACATCAGCGGTAAGCTGCTCAACGAATGGAACCGGGGCATTGCAGAGGCACATGTGAAACTTTCGCAAGTAACTGGTCCGGGCAAGACACAACCTCTCTCTGCTGGTAAAACAAACTGCCATGGGGATTTTTCTTTGGGATACAATTTAGAAGATACCGCAAATTGCGGCACTGTAATTTTGGAGTTGCTGTTTCGTAAAAATGCAAAATCACCACTGCACGAAGTACGTTATGAATTCCTGAACGCAGAAATAAATAAAGACATTTCAGTGCATGCCGAACAAAAAAAATGGGAGGGAAGCGAATGGAGCTGGTACCAGGGACTGTTTACCACCTTGGCTCCCGATGCAGATTTCAATAAAGCAGAAACTATTTCATGGCTGTATAAAATGACGGGAATTGGTGTGGAGCACATTCAAGCCTATGCCACCGCAGTGCTGTTGAGCAAACAGTGGTCGGTGGAGTCAAGCTACCTGTATGCATGGTTTCGAAAAGGATTGAAGATATCCGACAAAGAAAGTCTTGTAAATAATACCCTGGAAGTACTAAAAGAACAACTGGAACTTGCCGTATCGGAATTTATCATTCAGGATTATCAAAAACTTTGGGGTGCTTTTGTGAAAGTGTGGAATGCTTTAAAGCAATCAGTCGCGGAGAATGCCGTGGCAGGGATACTCAACCGTCCCCTTGGCTCCGCGGCCACACTCAAAGACCTTTTGCAGATTGCAACGTTTACGGAAGCAGAACAAAATAAAATAGCGACATTTGAGCTGGAAAACGAATTCCGTGCAGATTATTGGAGCGCATTGGAAACCGAGCTAAACCTAAGCAAAGCGAAACTCGATCAATTAAAAGAAGTTCATTTGCTGAACACCGTCCTGCTGGGCAATACCAAACTCATTCAATCACAGTTTTCCACAGGAAGCAAGGCTTTGGCTGCGTTGTCTTCTACCGACTGGCTGAAATTGGCTGGCAGTCAAAAAGATTTTTTGAAACAGTTTCCCGGTGAAACGGATGCCGAAAAGAAAAACTATTATGTAAGCCGTATTTTCGAACAATTAGAACAGGCGCACCCGATGCCGTTCTTTAAAGCAAGGCTTGTAGAAAATAAGAAATTCACTCATCAGCAAGCGTTTTTGAAGTTTTTGGATGCCAATCCTCAATTTGAATTTGGAAAGCAAAGTGTTTCGTCTTACATAAAAGAAAACAGGCATGCCTTATCCGGCATTGATCCGGAAGAGCATATTGCCTTTTCGAAAAAATTGCGCTTGGCCCAGTTGCAGTTTATTTGTGCCGAACCTGGCGAAGCCACCAAAGCGGTAGCTATTATGCAGGATATGGAGCTAAACTCTATGTCTGATGTGCTCCACCTGGGAAGTTCTTTTGTCTCGGCATATCAGAACGCAGGAGGAACAGTCACAGGAGCATACACCCTTTTGGGCAAAGCTCAAATAATTTCTTCTTTTATGGTACAGTCGTATGCGACATTTAAAGACTCCTTCAAACTGCCATGGATTCTTCAAAACCCGGTGGTACAACAGCTGGTAGCTGATCCGGATTTGCAACAGCTATTCGGTTCACAGGACGGATGT
>CAYTGJ010000204.1:0-1926 GCA_964437245.1 uncultured Chitinophagaceae bacterium | reverse complement strand
GCCTGCAAACATTGTCGCTCGATCTACAGCCCGGCTGCTTATCTGGCGGATACACTAAATTTTCTGGAAAGAAAAGAACTGATCAAAGGTAGGGTAACAGCTTATCAACACTTAACAAAATCTAAGCGCAGATCGGATATCCCTGAATTATTGCTCAACTGCGATAATGCCAATACCCCTATGCCTTATATAGACATTGTAAATGAGGTGTTGCTGAATGCAATTGATGGTACAAACAAAATCGGTATTGACACCAAAAGAACTACAGAGGAACTGGCCGCCTACCCGGTAGTTGAAAATAAAACAGCGTTGAATACGACACTGGGCAGGTTGAAAGAAGCGGTATATCCCTTTCAGTTGCCTTTCGATTATCACAGAACAATAGCAGAGAAATGGTGGAAACATACAGGTACTTCTCCTCTTGAACTTATAAAGTTGTTTAACCTTTCTGATGGAGGTGTTGAAAAATTGTCCATGGTTACCTTCGGAATAAGCGAAACTGAATGGAGCCTCATCACAATGTACAATAAAAAAATAGATGAAGGAGGAAGGGTTATAGAAATCCCTGAAGAAAACCTTTGGGGCGGTGAAAATCCTGAAACAGGAAAAGGCAATGTAAAAGACTGGTTAAACAAAACCGGACTTACGCTTGATGAGTTTACAAAAGTGATTAATACCGCTTATGTACAAAAGGAAAAAGCGCCACAGATCTATTACTTTACAGAAGGAACATCGGGAGAGTACAATGCTACCTGCAATTTAGACGAGGCAGAGTTTGCCTGGTATCAAAAAGTAACGGGGAATATTGTTCGTAAGGATATTGATGAAAAACAACGTAAAAGAATATATGCATTCGTTCGTTTGTGGAAAAAACTGGGCTGGACAATAGCAGAAACCGATACGCTGATCACGTATGTTCTTGGGGGAGAAATTACGGGCAGTGCTCTGACAAATCTATACTATCTGGCGCAACTGGCCGAAAAATGGAAATGTAAAATCCAGGATTTGTTAATGCTTTGGACCGAGGAGGAAACAGAATATTTGTCAGGTAAACACATATTTTATGTCAATACAGGATTAAGTTCATATCAGGTGGAGGATATGATTACCTGGAATATTCCTGCTTTTAAAGACCCATTTGCAGCACCAGAGAATACATGGAAATTTGTAGAAAAGTTAGATGATCTTAGGAAAGGCGGTTTTGATTATTACGAACTCAAGTATTTACTGAATTATGCAGATGAAAATGTTCCCGAGGATATTTTGAAAAAAATGCCCGCTCTGAAAGAAGAAGAGGCAAAGAAAATCGTACACTTGTTTTGGGAACAAAGAGAGAAAAAGCAAAATTTACTCGAACAGCACAATATTGATCACCTGATTGTAGAATTAAAGGAATATGCTGCTTTCGAGTTTAACGAAGAAGATATAATCAGTCTTCGGGATTTCTTAATCTCGCCAATAATGCTGAATGAAACAGAAGATAGTGAAGAAGTTCATTTCATCAATCATTATATTTCAGGATTGCTGGATCTCAAAAATAGTGAAACAAAGAATTTGTTTAAAGAGGATGATAAAGAAAAAATTCGGAGTATTATAACAAATGAGTATGAGCTTGTTCGCTACAATTATATTTTACATTTTGTTCAAACTACATTTAACCTTCCGGTAACGGGTTTATATCAACTTTTGTTGCAGGAAGAAACAGAGATTGGTATTTTATTAAAAAAATTAGATCAAAAATATTCGTTTGTGCAAGTTCAAAATAAACTGAAGAAACTTCACAAAATCGGTGTTATTTTTACAGACCTTCCTAATTTACAGGAAACCTTTTTACCTGTTTTCAATATTCTTGGCATGGACGGGGTTGGAGTAAATTTAAAATTTATTGAACTCATCAGTCGTTACACCCAATTACTTAAACTATAT
>CAYTGJ010000203.1:0-6233 GCA_964437245.1 uncultured Chitinophagaceae bacterium | reverse complement strand
TACCTTGTTCCGGATTGGGAGTACTCCGCCGCAACCCGGAACAAGGTACGTCCAGCAATAACCGGTCGGCGGTATCGTATAGCCGTTTGATGGATTTGGAAGATTCTATAAGGCGGGTTTCAATGATGGAAATCCCGGCCCGTGCGGCTCTCTTTTTTAGATTTTCCAGTTTCCATGCTTCTGTATCCATGGCAATGATGCGCCCCTTATTTTTCATCAGGGCTGCGATGTGCAGGGTTTTTCCTCCCGCTCCGGCACAGGCATCTACGACACGCATGCCTGGCTCTGCGGACAACGTTGCGCCTACCAGTTGTGAAGAGGCATCCTGTACTTCAAATAATCCGTTCTTAAAAGAAGTGGAGGCAAACACATTCTGACGTTTAATAAGGATCAGTGCATCCGGGTAGCCTTCCGCTTTTCTTGTTTCTATTCCTTCCTGTTGAAGCGTACGAAAGAGCTGGTCACGTGTATTTTTCAAAGTATTGGCACGCAGGATCACTTCGGCAGGTGTGTTGAGCGCCGGAAGTTCCTGATCCCATTTTTCTTTCAGTTCCAATGCTCCCAATTCGTCCAGCCAGTCGGGAATGGATTCGTTTATTTTACGGGTTTTCCGGAGCGTTTCAAAACGTTCTTTCAGTTCTGCAATCCGGAGGGAGCGGAATTGCTCCCAGTCAGGAAGCGTATGGCCCTGATAGGCCCACCAGATCCCGAAGATCTCCCACAGGCGGGCTTCATTTAGTTCGGTGATCCGTCCTGTTTCCAGGATCAATCTCCACCAGCGGACGATCTCATAGGTGTTTTCCGCGATAAATCCCCGGTCACGGGCCCCCCATTTTTTGTTGGATTGTAGGGTTCGTTCGATTGCTTTGTCTGCATATCGTTGATTTACAAATATTTCGGTTAGGGTATCGACTACTGCCTGAACCAGATTTTTATGTATTTTTGTAAACGGTGCCAAAAATCAGTATTTTTATTTTCAGGCAAAAATAAGATTTTGTCACCATTAATAAACAATCTGTTTTCATGAATTCTGAAATAATCCTTTATCTCCTGCTGGCGCTACTTACGCTTGATTTTGTTTTGGAATTCACTCTGGAAGTCCTGAACCTGAATTATCAGAAGGAAGAGTTGCCTGCAGAGCTGAAAGATGTGTACGACAGTGAAAAATTTAAAAAGTCGCAGGAGTATTTGAAAGCGAATACCCGTTTTGGGTTGATTACTTCCACCTTCAATTTTCTGCTGATGGCAGGAGTACTCTTCTTTGGGTTGCTCGGCTGGCTGGATGTACTGGTCAAACTCTCATTTTCCAATGCAACTGTACAGAGTCTTCTTTTCTTTGCGGTTCTTTTTTTAGTAAGTGATCTGCTCAATACGCCTTTTTCGTTGTATAAAACGTTTGTGATCGAAGAGCGGTTCGGATTTAATAAAACTACTCTTAAGATATTCCTGTTGGATAAATTAAAAGGCTATCTTATGACCTTTATAGTGGGAGGGGTGGTGCTGACCATTCTGCTGTGGCTGGTGCATCTGATGGGACAGCAATTCTGGATATGGTTCTGGCTGGTGATCTCTGTGATGATCCTGCTGATCAATTTATTTTATACCTCTCTGATCCTCCCGATGTTTAATAAGCTCACCCCGCTGGGAGAGGGTGAGCTTCGGGAGGCAATTGAAAACTATAGCCGGAAAGTGGATTTTCCGCTGACCAATATTTTTGTGATGGACGGATCCAAACGTTCTGCGAAGTCCAACGCTTTTTTCTCGGGAATAGGCAAAAAGAAAAAGATCGTATTGTTTGATACTCTGATCAGCAATCATTCCCGGGAAGAGCTGGTGGCAGTGCTGGCACACGAAGCTGGACATTACAAAAGAAATCATATCCTTCAGGGACTGATCGTATCGGTATTACAGACAGGAGCGATATTGTTTGTGCTTTCTCTTTTCATCTTTAACAGAGAACTTTCCTATGCATTGGGAGGAGGAGAAGCCGCTGTTCATTTGAACCTGATCGCATTTTTTATGCTTTTTTCTCCGATCTCTAATTTTATCGGCATTCTGGTGAATATGTGGTCGCGTAAGAACGAATACGAGGCAGACCGTTATGCGGCGGATACTTATAGCCCCGAGGCGTTGTCCGGTGCCTTGAAAAAACTATCGGCTGATAATCTAAGCAATCTTACTCCTCATCCAGCCCATGTTTTTGTTCACTATTCTCATCCTACGCTTTTACAAAGATTGAGAGCTTTGAAGCAATAGGGACATTGCGGTGTTTAAACAAATTCATGTTGTTCCGGATAGATTGATTTTATGCATATGAGGTACTGGATTCAATATACTTGAGAGAGACAGGAACGGAAGTTTTCTTTTTTTACAACAACAGTAAGAAGTATTATAAATCCTAATGTCTTTTTTTATTTAGATTTAAATCTTCTCCTTAGCCTATGTAATAAGCGTTTTTTATGTTTTATCAGTGATTTACCTCAAATGACAAGGTAAATATTATAAAAGAGATTAAAGATGAACCTGGATAATACATACAAGCAAGATTATGAGCATATTCTTACGCTCATAACCGAAGCACGAAACCGTGTTTATAGTAAAGCAAACAGCGAGTTGGTATTGTTGTATTTCAATGTGGGAAAAATTGTTTCAGAAAAAGTAAATACAGGAAAGTGGGGCGAAAATACCGTTCAGCAATTAGCCGATTTTATACACTCAAAAGCCCCCAATCTTTCGGGTTTCAATCGCAGAGGTTTATATAGAATGAAACAATTTTTTGAGGTCTATTCGGACAATCAATTTGTTTCATCGTTAGTACTTTTCTTGAAAGGGTATGAAAACCAAATAGATATAAAAGTGACAACAGTGTTGGCACAATTACGAACAGCGGATGATTTACCTTCCAAATTTGTGTCAACAGTGTTGTCACAAATTCAATGGTCGTCTCATTTACATATTTTGAATAAGACCAAAACAGCAGAAGAAAAGATTTTCTATATTCTTCATGCTATTTCTCAACGGCTTTCTGTAAGAGAATTGGAACGACAATTAAACTCAGCTACATTTGAGCGCACCATGCTTGGGAATAAAAGCGTTTCAGCATTACAGACACAATTGCCTGAAAATCTTTTCAGAGATCCATACATATTTGAGTTTTTAGACTTACCTGACGGACACAGCGAAAAAGATTTGGAAAAAGCTATTACACTTAATTTACAAAGATTCATTTTAGAAATAGGCAAGGATTTTACCTATATGGGTGAACAATATCGCATACAAGTAGGTAACAGGGACTTCCGTACTGACTTACTTTTTTATCACCGCGAATTGAATTGTTTGGTGTTGTTTGAATTGAAAATCCAGGAATTTGAACCTGAGTTTTTAGGCAAACTCAATTTCTATTTAGGGGTGCTAGACAAAGACGTGAAAAAACCACACGAAAATCCAAGCGTTGGTATTTTGCTCTGCAAAGGGAAAGACACCGAAGTAGTAGAAATTGCAATGTCAAGAAACATCAGTCCTGCGATAATTTCCGACTACGAACCAAATTGATTGACAAAAAAACATTAGCCAACAAGTTACATCAATTAGGACAAGTATTAGACAAAACAGAAGAATAAGACAAATGATCAAAATCCTGTTGCAAACCGCAGTTTGTTTTATCCCTCCTCTGGCATCCTGAATCCAGCATCTTGTATATCTAAAAAAAAGTATTAAATTCCATCAGAGACAACCATCACAACTTGAAATAGCATGAATCCATTTTGGCTCCGGTATCGTTTTTTGTTTTTAGGAATTCTGCTGTGGTTGATCGCTGGTATTTTGTATCTGGTGCTCCGTCATGGACCGGATAAACCGGCTCCGGTTTCCTTGTCCTTTTATAGCTGGAAGAACAGGTTCTCGCTTGACAGCACTCATTATGCCTTGCTGGAAGAATATAAGGTAAAACATCTTCGTGTAAAATTATTTGAGTTGGGGTGGAACGAGTACCTGAAAAATGTGGAAGTGAATAATCGTCTTTATTCGTACAGTTATAACAATTATGCTTCCAGCTATTTTATGGAAAACAAGCTGACGCCGGTAGTATTTCTTGACAATGCACTTTTCTATAAGGTCGATTCGGCCCGGATCAGGGAAATGGCCGGAATGGTTAAAAGGGCGATGCAGATTCATGTCACAGATCTGGTCATATACCAGGAAAATATCTGGCATAACTACTGGGATAAACTTTATTTTTCCCTGGAGATGAATCGTACTGATGCTGATAGCCTTTCCAGAATATACGATGCCTTTCGGCAGAATATTGTTTCCTATGAATTTGATTGTGACTGGACAGAAAAAACCAGGGACAAGTATTTCTATTTTCTGAAAAACGTCCGGGACTCTTTACAGAAGCCGGTAGAAAGTACACTCCGTCTGCATCAGTATAAGTACAGGGAAAAAATGGGAATACCTCCGGCAGAGGCGGTCAATCTCATGTGTTATAACATGGGCGATTTTAAAAGCCTTCAGGAAACCAATTCTATTTTCAACAAGAAGATCTTAAAGGAATATATGATCCCTGGTCAGGAAGTTTATCCGCTTCCCATGAATGTAGCTTTTCCTTCATTTGCATGGTATGTAGTATTCCGCAACAACCGGTTCTACAAGCTGATCCCGGAAATGTCCCTGAACAAAGAAGATCTTGAACGCAGGATCACCTGCTGCGGAGTCAGGAAAACCGGGGCCAACAGCTATGAAATAGACGAAACATACCATTACGAATGGTCTGAACCTGCTCTGGTAAAAGGGGATAAAATCCGGTTGGAAAAGGTGGACTCAAAGGAGTTGGGAGAAATGTATCGTTATTTGACGGAAGACCTTAATTTGAAGATCTCCGAACTGATTATTTTTGATTTGAATAATACTGTTAAAATGAAAGACTTTGATGATCTGGCGAAGAATTTTACTATTCAGTAGTATCGTAGTGCTGGTCCTGGCGGTACGTATGTTGGTCCTGGCTTGTGCTTCCGGTTGGGAGAACGAATATTCCAGGATCTTATTTTTCTTACCGGAAAACGGAAAAAATTATGGAGAGCGATGGTGGTTCAGACAGAGCCAGTACCGGTACTCGGAAGTGTCTGTCCCGGTGAAAGATACCATTGCCCGGCTTCCGGAAGATATAGAAATACTTTGCCGGGAGTGGAATACATTGCTCGGAGGTGATTTTACGACCTATGCGGTGGCAGAAGTTGTTTTTGACAGTTCGTCTATCGAAAAGGATGAACTGGTACTGACTTCCGGAGCCAGTGTACAGGCGAAGAATGTATTGGAAGCTTTTCGTGGGAACAAACCTTTATATACCTATCTGAAGCTGGCCAAAAGGCTTGAATGGTTTGAAGTGGATCCTTATGGAGCCACGGAGCAAGAACTGAGGACTCAGGCGGAGTGGTATAAGACCCTGAAAACATCGCTGCTCCGGGAAATGGCTTTGGTAAAGGAGAATAAAGCACTGTACGAAAAATACCTCTACCAGTTGATCAAGCTAAGCGTGGGGTATGGCGATTACCAAGTGCTGAAAGAATATTATCCTGCTTTTGAGCAGAGCCAGGAGAGTACTGTTTTGAAAGGATGGGGGACTTTGTATTATGTCAATGCCTCTTGTTATACAGAAGATACCGCCAGGATCCATGCTAATAACAGAATGCTGGCGCAGGTGATGCAGTGGGCTCCGGGGAAGACAACCCGCTGTCTGGAGCTGTTTAAACCACAGGAGAATACTGCGTATATCGCGGAAACAAAGGATCCGATACTCAAAGCCAATCTGTTGTCCATGCAGGCTTTTTATGATTATCGTCCGCAAATGGATCCGATCGGAGAGATTGCGGCCTTACATCCCGGGAATGTATTGCTCTCAGACCTGTTGACAAGGGAGATCAATAAGTACGAAGATTATAAGTTTACTCAGCCTTATACAGGCTATACGGTGCTTGGCAATACTTCTGAGAAACAATTGTATGAAACGGCGTTCCGTAAACTGGTCAGGGTATTGACTTTATTGACGGAAAATCCCGCCACAGAGCTTTCACAGAAAAATTATTTTTTGCTGGCCCTGGCACACTGTAAGGTACTGGCCGGAGAAGAAACCGAGGCGCTTCGCCTGCTGGACAAGGTTCATACCCGATATCTTCCTCATCAGATACAAAAAATGATCTCTGAGCTTTTGATTTATTCGGGATACGACTTATCGGAGG
>CAYTGJ010000202.1:3844-6332 GCA_964437245.1 uncultured Chitinophagaceae bacterium | reverse complement strand
CCCGTATTCGCCTTCCAGCTTGACACAAACCGGTAAAATTTTTCTCTGGTCTTTTACGATGGCTTCTACCATCTGAGCTGCTGCTGCCCCCGGAGCGTACCAGGCAGAAGTTCCCATGAGTTTAACAAGCTCTCCGCCTCCGGATTTTGTACGTTCAATGATCGCGTCCAGTTTTTCCTTGGCTACAAGTTCTGTCACCGGAATTCCTCCCACCGTAGTATACCGGGGAAGAGGAACCATTGTATCTCCATGACCACCCAAGAGCATACCCTGGATCTCTTTAGGAGAGCATCCGATCTCATCGGCCAGGAAAGCCCGGTAACGGGCAGTATCCAGTACTCCTGCCATGCCGATTACTTTTTGTCTCGGCAGTTTGGAGGTGATATGGGCACAGTAGGTCATTACATCCAACGGATTGGAAACAACAATGATGATGGCATTCGGGGAATGTTTAACAACATTTTCGGTTACGGATTGGACAATGCCTGCATTGGTCGATATAAGATCGTCGCGGGTCATCCCCGGCTTTCTGGGAAGTCCGGAAGTGATCACGACTACATCTGAATTGGCAGTTTTGGAATAATCATTGGTGGCTCCGGTGGTCTTGGTGTCATAAACATTGATAGGAGCTTTTTGCCAGATATCCAGTGCTTTCCCTTCCGCAAAGCCCTCTTTAATGTCTATTAAAACAACTTCTTTTACGATTTCTCTGTATGCAAGGACATCGGCACAGGTTGCTCCGACATTGCCTGCTCCTACTACTGTTACTTTCATATTTTCTAATTATTTAAATTGACTAATAAATTATTGTACGAAACCCTGATAAAAAAGATGGTTTATTGCAAGATAAAAAAGAATGGATAATAAACAAATCTAAACAGGGAAACCCTTTGTTAATTTAATTTATTGATTTTTAAATATTTGTACTTCAGGAGAGAAGTTGGAGAATAGGAGAGAAGGATCAGGACGGAATATCCTGAAACGTAATATTGACAGGGCTTTCAAAATCCATTCCCAGGAGCTGGGATGCTTTGCCTTGCCGCATGCATATTTCCAGCAGACCGCTACTGTTAAAGATGGCCATGCTGTCGCCGTTTTCAACATCGTGATAGGTTTCACAGATGGTATCGAGCTGGTCCCGGGAAAAATTGATCACAAAAGGCCGTCCGCTGCATACCTGGTGGAAGGTTTCTTTGGAAATATTGGTCACCAGGTTTCCGAAATTATCCACGTGGATCACACAACCCAGTATCTGGTCTTTACTGGTCCGGAGCTGGCGGTTGAGCATGGTTTTGATATCGGTCACCTGCGGTCCCAGGTTATAGATAGAAACCTCGTTGGCAAGAGCCGCCGCGGCCGCAGCCAGGGTTGTCCTTTCCGGAAAAGAAGGATGGAAATTATTATTGCTGATGTCTTTTTTAAGTTCTACGACTACCGAGATCTTATCGCTTAGTAATGAAAAAAGACCATTGTCACTTCCTACAAAAAAGTGATCCTCCTGTTTCATGGCGAGTAGCCGGTCGTCTTTTCCGGTAGGATTGTTGACACTGATCAGGTGTACAGTACCTTTTGGGAAATCCCGGAACACAGAACGCAGGACATATGCCCCGTGCATAATGTTAAAAGGTTCGATCTGATGAGTGATGTCAACTATTTTGAGGTTATGACTGTAGGAAAGAATTTTTGCCTTTACAGCGGCCACATAGTGGTCTCTATGCCCAAAATCTGACATAAAAGTTATAATAGCCATAAAAACAAAAATTGATTATATTTGATAGTATAATTTCAAAGCTAAGTTAACTAATTTAATATTTAATAATAAAACTCATTGGCAGAAAAAATAATAACCTTCGAAGATACTTCATTAATTGATTTACTAGGGGTTGAAAATCATAATCTGAAGCAAGTAGCCGCCGCTTTCCCCAAGGCAAAAATAGTTTCAAGAGGAAATGAAGTAAAGATCCTGGGGACGGTTTCTGAAATCGATAAAATTACCGGGATTCTAAACGCTCTGGAAGGGCATTATAGCCGGTATGGAAACATTTCACAGGCAAAATTAAAAAGCATCATCAGCCAGGAACCGGAACCACAACCGGAAGATATCACCGACGATGTCATTTTGTATGCCGACAAGGGATTGATCATAAAACCCAAAACGGATAATCAGAAAAAACTGGTAGTGACCCATTCCCGCAACGATCTGGTATTTGCAGTAGGACCGGCAGGGACCGGTAAAACATATATTTCTGTGGCCCTGGCGGTAAGAGCCCTGAAAAATAAGGAAGTAAAAAAGATCGTGATTACCAGACCGGCAGTAGAAGCAGGGGAAAACCTTGGTTTTCTGCCCGGGGATCTTAAAGAAAAGGTAGATCCCTACCTGCGTCCTATTTACGATGCCCTGGACGATATGATTCCGGCAGAAAAATTAAAATATTATTACGAAAACAGAGTTATAGAAATAGCTCCGTTGGCTTTTATGAGAGGAAGG
>CAYTGJ010000202.1:1921-3834 GCA_964437245.1 uncultured Chitinophagaceae bacterium | reverse complement strand
GGAAGGACCCTGCACAATGCTTTTATTTTGCTGGATGAAGCGCAAAATACGACCACGATGCAAATGAAAATGTTCCTGACCCGAATGGGACCTAGTTCTAAAATGATTGTCACAGGAGATCGTTCTCAGATAGATCTTCCTGGAAAACAAAAATCCGGTCTTACAGAATGTTTCCGGTTGCTGAAGAATATTCCGGGAATAGGTTTTGTAGAGCTGACTTCCAAAGATGTGATGAGACACAAATTGGTAGAAAGAATCATCAATGCCTACGAAGCAGATGAATCTTTGAAAAACGAAAAGAAATAACCATTACCTATACGCCAGACTTTTCCGTATGAAAAATTTTTTGTTACTGTTTCTTTTAACCTTCTTTTATGCAGGCGCAATGGAAGCACAACGCCGCTGCGGGCACGTGGAGTATATGGAACAGCTCTACCAGGAAAAACCAACTCTTCGTAAAAAAAATGAAGAGATGAACCAACTGATCAGCCGTCAGCTCCTGGATCAGAAGCAAATGAAGACCAGTGCAGTCCAGTCGGAAGAGATTATTTACTACATACCGGTGGTGGTACATGTGATTTATAACAATTATGTAGGCGGGGTAACCAATATTCCTGACGAAAGGATCTATTCCCAGATCGATATTCTGAATCAGGATTACGGACGTACCAATGCCGATACCAATCTTACTTATGATCTTTACAAAAGTATAGCAGCCAACGTAAAGATTCAGTTTTGCCTGGCATCCACGGATCCGAACGGAGAAGCAACGAATGGTATTGTAAGAGTATTCAATCAGAAAACAGCTTTCGATCTGAATGAGGCAGCAGCGCTCAAGAAGCTGTCGTATTGGCCAAGCGATCAGTACCTGAATTTATGGATTTGTAATCTGGGTCGAGACCAGATGGGATATGAAATACTAGGATACGCTCAGTTCCCGGATCAGACATGACTTCCGGGGTTGGCCAGCAGCGATGGTACTGCATTGACAGATGGAGTTGTACTCAGTTACAAATATGTAGGAGACCTGGGGAGTAGTACTTCTTATTATAATAAAGGAAGAACAGCTACGCATGAAGTAGGTCATTGGCTTGGATTACTTCATATCTGGGGAGATCAGGCCTGCGGAGACGATCATGTCAGCGATACTCCTGCACAATATACCAATAACGGGATCTCCTGTGATACTTCCTATTCTTTCTGTTCCGGCCCGGCTACGATTGACATGATTCAAAATTATATGGACTATTCGATTGACGCCTGTATGAACCTGTTTACAGAAGGACAAAAAGACAGAATGAGAGCTGTGATGAACGTGAGTCCGCGCAGAAAAGCATTGTTCAATTCGGCGGGTTGCTGTACGGCAGAAGAACGAATGGCACTTCCTGTTTTTGTGGATTTTGAAGACGATTCCTATCTCTATGAAAAATGGAAGGTACTGAACTTTGATGCCTCAAGCCCCTATTCTAAAAAGTGGACAAGAGTTTCGCCGGGAGCTTATGGCGAAAGTAATGCTGCTTTGATGATCGAAAATGACAGCCTTTATTCCGATCTTGACTCTACCTATTGGGACGTACTGGAATCTCCGGTACTCGATCTCTCGTCTTCCGATAGCCCTATGCTGGATTTTGATCTTGCTTATGCGCGCAATCTTGATCTTTTGCAGACCGTGACCGATAGCCTGGTGATCTATTATAATGTTGGTTGTAAAGATCAGTGGGTGGTGTTGAAAACGTTGTACGGCGAGGAGTTGGTCTCGACTGACAGACGGGAGTATAAATTTGTTCCCGGTGTGGACGACTGGAAAAAAGTTTCCCTGGATCTTGGCTTTCTGAAAGGTAAAAAAGGAGTGACGTTCAGAATCGCAGTCTATTCAAAAGGAATCAATACACTCTACCTTGACAACATTAATT
>CAYTGJ010000202.1:0-1911 GCA_964437245.1 uncultured Chitinophagaceae bacterium | reverse complement strand
GGTACCTGTCGACGGGGAACTAAATGTGGAAGTAACCTATGCCGGCTATAAAGATGTAAGTATAGAAGTGTTTAATACACTAGGGAAAAGACTTTTTGAAGTGGAAAAGCAAAAATCTACCAGCTTTGTGGAGCAGGTCCGCTTGACAGACATTACCTCCGGGATTTATATTGTCCGTATTACTTCTGGAAAAGACCGGCTGGCAAGAAAAATTTTTGTGAGATAGAGAGTAACTTCCTGTCTCAATTTTAGTAAGTTCGCAGAGACTATTTTTTAAGTATTATTTTTATGTTTTTTTTACGAACGGGCAGTTCATTTGTCCGGTTTTTATTTTTTTTCATCCTGGGGATTATCATTGGATTTCGTACGGATTGCACACCTTCTCCTTCCGGGTTGATTCTGCTCATGGTTGTATACCTGGTTGTCTGTTATATCGCCATAGAAGGTAAATCTATGGCGTTTGTCAAAGCATTTATCGCCTGGGCAATATTGATTGGCTCAGGGATCTTGCTGGTCCATGTCCGTACGGAAAGAAAAAGAAGCGATCATTTTAGCCATCTTTCCGGATCGATTCAATACTACCAGGCTACGGTCCTGGGGAGTCCTGAATTTACCACACAGACGGCCCGTGTGGTACTGGAAATAACCAGACTTTATACTCCTGCTACCGGATGGAATGCTTCGCAGGGAAAGCTGATCGCCTATATCCGTAAAGAGAATCATCTCCCCGGGAAGGGAGATCAGTTACTGGTCAGGGGGAATCCTTCGCTTCCGCCCCGGCCTTTGAATCCAGGACAGTTTGATTACCGGGCTTATCTGGGCCGGCAGAATATAGAGGCTATTCATTTCCTCACAGAAAAAGACTACATAAAAACAGGTCATATCGAAAGTTCCCGGATCATAAAAATGGCCGATGAATTCCGGAATTTTTGCGAAGCAACGTTGAGAAAAGGGATTGCGAATGACGACGAATACTTCCTCTCCGTAGCTCTTTTGCTGGGGACGAGAGCGGGATTGGATGAGCAGCTCTACCAGGCATATTCCGATACAGGAACTGTTCATGCACTCGCTGTTTCGGGGTTGCACGTATCACTGATCTATTTGATCGTAGCGTTTCTGTTCGGGTTTATCAAAAGATTCAAGAATGGAAAGGAATGCTTTACCATTCTCTCGATTGTGATCTTCTGGTTTTACGCATTGGTGACCGGATTTTCACCTTCTGTAGTGAGAGCCGTGACGATGTTTTCGGTGTTTCTCATCGCAGGTATTCTGAAACGGAATTCAGGCATCTATAACACGCTGGCATTTTCGGCTTTTATCATTTTAGGAGTAGAGCCGTCCTGGCTGATGGATATAGGGTTTCAGTTCTCCTTCCTGGCCGTCGCAGGAATTGCCTATATATATCCTGTACTCTATGAATTATGGAAACCGGAAAAATTATGGTGCAGTAAGGTATGGGCAATGCTCTGTGTATCGTTGGCAGCACAGTTGGCTATTTCTCCCCTGAGTATTTATTATTTCCACAGTTTTCCCCTTTTATTTTTACCGTTTAATCTGATCATTGTGCCTTTGTCTTCGCTTGCACTCTACACGGGGCTGGCCGGTCTGATCTTGTATAAGTTTTCTTTTTTATCCGGTCTGTGTATGTTCGTGACGGAGTATATCATCCGTTTCATGAATTACCTGGTCACCTTGCCTTCGGGAACTCCGTTTCTGAAAATGGAATTCCTTTATTGGTCGGGGTATGAGGTAGCATTTATGTATGGTTTCTTACTCCTGATCGTCTACTCCTGGAAGTACAGGCATTACAATGCCGTTAGATGGGCTGTAGTATTTCTTGTCCTCTACACGGGTATCAGCCAGTGGGATCGTTTTATGAAATTTCAGAAAACGACCGTCACCGTATACCAC
>CAYTGJ010000201.1:0-6375 GCA_964437245.1 uncultured Chitinophagaceae bacterium | reverse complement strand
GAATTTCTTCGGCTTATAGCCTTATTGTGAATTGTCTTTCAGTTGCGAAGATATAACATTACGAAGTAAAAATAAAATATATGGACAAAATTTTTGGATTGGATTTAGGGACAAACAGCATTGGTTGGGCATTGCGTAATCCTGATTTGACAGAAAATCAAATTGATAAATTTGGAGTTTTGACTTTCAATAAAGGAGTTGGCAATGGAAAAACAGGTGAATTTTCCTATGCTGCTGAACGAACTAAAAAACGTTCAACTCGCAGATTATACCAAGCCAGAAAATACCGCCTTTGGGCAACTCTTGAACATCTGATAACCGAAGGTTATTGTCCGCTTACAATTGAAGATTTGAATAAATGGCGACACTATGATAAAAATGAAGCACGAAAAAACAACAATGCAGGCAGAGTTTATCCTGTCCATAATTTGGCATTTGACGCTTGGATAAAATTAGATTTCAACAACGATGGAATGCCCGATTATACAAGTCCGTATCAATTGAGAAAAGAATTAGCTCAAACTAAATTAGATTTCAACAAAGAAGAAAACCGCTATAAATTAGGCAGAGCATTGTACCACATTGCACAACGCAGAGGTTTCAAAAGCAGTAGAAAAGGTGCAGATGACATAAAAGAAAAAGAAACATCAGATGGTGAAGCATTGGATTTACAATATTCTGAAAAGAAAAAAAACAAAGTTATTGCCGAATTGTTTGAAAAATATACCGATGCCAAAACAATTGGTTGGCTGTTTGCATTATTGGAAGATGACAAAATCAGAGTTAGAGAAGCCATTGCTCAATATGCAATCAGAGAAAATTACAAAGACGAAATCAAATTTATTTTTCAGGAAGCACAAAAATTAGGACTTGAACACTCGCTTTACACCAAATTGGTTGAAACAGGCAAAAATAAAAATGACGGAAGCATTTTTTACAAACGCCCTTTGCGTTCACAAAAAGGATTGATTGGCAAATGTACATTAGAGCCAAATAAATATCGTGCACCAATAAGCCACCCTGCATTTGAAACTTTCAGAGCGTGGGCTTTTTTGAATAACATCAAGTATAAAGAAAATGAACAATGGCAACAACTTTCGCTTGAATTAAAACAAGAAATTTATCACGACAAGTTTTTCAGAAAATCAAAATCATATTTTCCGTTTTCCGAAATCATAACTTTCATAAAAGAAAAAGGAAAAAATTGGGAACTCAACTTCAAACCCAAAACGACCGTTACCGCTTGTCCTGTTTCTGCACGATTAAAAGATATTTTTGGGGATAATTATTTGAACATAAAAATCAAAAAAGAAAAATCCCAGAAATCGGACAAAGATTTTTACGATATTGAAGACATCTGGCACATTTTGTTTTCGTATGAAGACCAAGAATTTGTAGCCGAATTTGCCGAACAAAAACTAAAACTTGAACCCGAAAAAGTAAAGCAATTTGTTACAGCGTGGAATGCTTTGCCTGTTGGCTACGGAATGTTAAGCATTAACGCCATAAACAAAATCAATAAATTTTTAGAAAAAGGATTGATTTATACCGAAGCTGTTTTATTGGCAAATATTCCTGAAATTATCGGTGCAGAATTATGGCAAGAAAACGAGCAATTTCTGCTTGAAAGCATAAGCGAAGTTATAGATGAAAACAGACAGCAAAAAGCCATTCTGAACATTGTAAATAATCTTGTGTCAAAATATAAAAATTTAGACGACCACGAAAAGTTTGGTTACAAAGACAATAGTTACAAATTAGGCGAAAGTGATTTAAACGATATTCAAACGGCAATTAAAGAACATTTTGGTTCAAATAAATGGAGTGATTTTTCAGATGAAAAACAACAGAAAATTTATAACATCGTAAGAGATTGCTATCAAGCGTTTTTTACCACAATAGGATTAACAAGAAAAGACATCAAAGGCGAACGCTATTTTGAAGTAGAGTCTAATCATAAGTTTTATTACAAATCTGATTCGGGTTACTACCGTTTGCCGAAATTGATTGATACTTTGGGAGAGTTTTTACAACTGAAATTTAATCTTGATGAAAAACAACTGCAAAAAATTTATCATCCGTCAGAAATAAATATTTATCCGCCTGCAAAAGAAGATAAAGACGGCATATTGAAATTAGGTAGTCCGAAAACAGGTTCTTTCAAAAATCCAATGGCGATGCGTACTTTACACGAATTACGCAAACTGATGAATTATATGATTGAAGCCAATCAGATTGATAGCGACACAAGAATTGTAGTTGAAGTAGCAAGAGAATTAAATGATGCTAACAAGCGTTGGGCAATAGAAGCGTGGCAAAAACAACGGGAGGCAGAAAATCAGGAATTTGAGAAAGCAATTAAAGAAATTTTCAATTCTGATGACGCCTCAATTTCTGATAATAATATCGACAAAGTACGATTGTTGAACGAGCAATACGAAAAAGAGGAGCAATTTCTTCCACCTGTTTTTGAAGAAAAAGAAGATGAAAACAATGAGGACGGAAAAAAGAAAAAAATCAGTAAAAAAGAGAAAGAAAAACTTGCCAAAGACGAAGCCGTAAGATATAATGAATACAGTAAAAAACTCATTGACAAGTATCGCTTATGGAAGGAACAGAATTTTCAGTGTCTTTATACTGGTAAGTTGATTAATGCTACTGATTTGTTTAATGATAATGTAATTGACTTTGAACACACCATTCCGAGAAGCATTTCGTTTGATAATTCACTGGCAAATCTTACTGTTTGCTATCACGATTACAACCGAACGGTAAAGAAAAACCAAATTCCTGCACAATTAAATAATTATGATAAGAATTTTGGTGGTTATACAGCAATTCTTCCAAGATTAGATGCTTGGAAAGAAAAAGTAGAACGTATTAAACAACAAATTGATTTTTGGAAAACAAAATCAAAAAAAGCGGCAGACAAAAGCTGGAAAGACGATGCTATTCGTCAACGTCATTTATGGCAAATGGAATTGGATTATTGGCAAAACAAATTGAACAGGTTTACTATGACCGAAGTTACAAGTGGTTTTAAAAACAGCCAATTGGTAGATACGCAACTTATTTCAAAATATGCTTTTCATTATTTGAAAACCTATTTCGATAAGGTTGATGTTCAAAAGGGAAGCATTACCGCAGAATTCAGAAAAATATACAGTTTACAGGTTGCCGATGAAAAGAAAGACAGAAGTAAACACTCTCACCACGCAAAAGATGCGGCAGTACTTACCTTAATTCCTGTTGCAGCAAAACGTGATGAAATCTTAAAAAACTACTACGAATACAAAGAACGTAGGCAAAATTTTACCACAGAGCCATACAAAGGTTTTAAACGAGAATTTGTGTGGAACATTGACGATACTGTTTTGATAAACAATATTACCAACAACCAAGCATTAACACCTGCCAAACGAAAAGTGCGAAAAAGAGGTAAAGAAGTTATTATTAACGGTAAAAACAGATGGGCAACAGGCGATACCATAAGAGGGCAATTGCATCAAGATACTTTTTACGGAGCAGTGAGATTTGGTTTGAAAGATGAACACGGAAAATTGCTGAAAGACGAAAATGAAAATTTTATCCAAGAAGAAAAGGTAAAATATGTTATTCGTGTTCCGTTCAAGTACAAAGAAAATACCAGTGCAAGTGGTTTCAAAACATTGGAAGAAATTGAAAAAAAAATTGTTGATGATGGGCTGA
The DNA here is from genome assembly GCA_964437245.1 of uncultured Chitinophagaceae bacterium. Classification (GTDB taxonomy): domain Bacteria; phylum Bacteroidota; class Bacteroidia; order Cytophagales; family Cytophagaceae; genus JANYCO01. Next base: position 2,667 of record CAYTGJ010000201.1, on the reverse strand, counting down.
AAGTTCAAATCAGAAAACAGGTTGAAGCAGAGGGCGGACTAAAAGAAGCCTTTGAAAAAGGAATTTATTTGCTTGACAAAAACGGAAACCCACACGGAAACAAAATTAGACACATCAGAGTTTGGGCGAATGTATCAGAGCCTTTATCAATTAAAAAACAAACCAATCTTTCTGATAAAGAATATAAACAACATTATTGGGCTGCGAATGGTGAAAACATTATTTGTGCTTACTATAAAAATGACAGCATAGATAAAAACGGAAAAATCAAAAAAGACAGAGAATTGGAAATCATCAATCTTTTTGATGCTGCTCAATTAAAGAAATTCAATTTAGTTAATGAAAAAGGACAACTTCAAGTTTTCAGAAAAGATAAAAACAATCAAGTAATTATTGACGCTAACGGTAATAAACAAACGCCTTATGTCATTCTAAAAGCAGGAATGAAAGTTGTTTTCTATGATGAAAAAATTGAAGAACTAAAAAAGCAGGAAAATGAAAAATACAGTGATTACAATAAGCGGATAGGTTATAGAACATATAAGGTCGTAAAATTTGCGGGTAGTCAAGTTACATTTTTACATCATTTAGATGCAAGAGATGAAAAACAACAAATGGAAGATTATCCCGAAAAAGGTGTTTTCAAGGAAACCACTTATGGAAAGCGAGGAAAAAATGGTTTTACAGAAAAGATTAACGATTATATGCAATACAATAACGGTAACCCTTGGCACAAATTATTATACACCAAAGATTATTTAGACTTTGCAGTTGAAGACTACGATTTTAAAATTGAGATAGACGGAACAATAGAGTGGAAAAAATAGACTCTATAATTTTAAATGGATAACTTATGAACCATTACATCACCCAACTTCTTGAAATATTACAAGAGGCACAAAACAACCGCCCCTCGCCACGCTATTTGGAATTGCCCGAAGAAATGGAAGATTTGCGTGATGTGATTGAGCTTGAAAAATCATTGGAAGAAGATGAGCAGACAATGGAAAATGTCTTCGGTGTTCCTCAGATTTATTTTCCACCGGAAAACCGTCTGACAGACGAACAAGTCCGGCAACTGATGGACGGCATTCTTGAGCTATGGCGAGCATTTCATTACGATGCAGATTTCAGGAAAGGCGAATACAACGAACGCCAACAATACAGCAAATTGGTAGAAAAATGGAAAGAACACGTTCCGGTATTTCGTGGCTCTAATGGCACCTGGCATATAGAAATGTTCGATTATGAGCAGTATTGGGACGAAGATAAAATGCGTTATCTTTCGGAAGCTGAATATGATGCAAAATACTTTTCTGAAAAACCGGAAGATTTTAATTCTAATAAAAATTTAGGATTATGAGCGAAATCATCATCTATCAAACTTCCGAAAACCAAACTCAAATTGATGTGAAATTTGAGGGAGAAACTTATAGACATAGGTCGTAACAAAGTAAAAATATAGCGTTAAAGCAATAAAGAATGGAAAAAGAAAATAGTCAGTTGATATTTTATAGCACGCCGAAAGGCAGCGTAAAAGTAGAGGTATTCTTTGAAGACGAAACCTTTTGGTTGAGTCAGAAAAGAATGGCTGAATTGTTTGGCGTGGACGTAAGAACCGTAAACGAACACCTTAAAAATATTTTTTCATCGGGCGAATTAACTGAAAACTCAACTATCCGGAAATTCCGGATAGTTCAAAAAGAAGGCAACAGAGAAGTAACCCGTGAAATAGATTTTTACACCTTAGATGCCATACTGGCGGTAGGCTATCGGGTAAACAGCAAAGAAGCCACGCAATTTCGCATTTGGGCAACACAAACATTAAAAGAATACATTATAAAAGGTTTTACCATAGACAGTAACCGCCTGAAAAACCTGGGAGGCGGGAATTACTGGAAAGAATTATTAGATACCATTCGCGATATACGGAGCAGCGAAAAAGTAATGTATCGTCAGGTATTGGATTTGTATGCCACAGCCGTTGATTACAATCCCAAAGCGGAAGAAAGCATTTTGTTTTTTAAAATCGTACAAAACAAACTGCATTTTGCAGCACACGGAAATACTGCCGCTGAGGTGATTTATTTCAGGGTGGATTCCGAAAAGCCGTTTGCAGGATTAACCAATTTTAAAGGTACACAACCCACACAAGCAGAAGCTTTGATAGCCAAAAATTATTTACAGATAGAAGAACTAAAAGTGTTGAACAATTTAGTGTCTGCTTACTTCGATTTGGCCGAAATCAATGCCATTGAAGAAAAGCCGATGAAAATGCAAGATTACATAAACGAGCTTGACCGTATTTTAAATTCCGCAGGCAGACAATTACTGCGGGATGCAGGAAAAGTAAGCCACATTCAGGCAGAAGAAAAAGCCAAAACGGAATTTCGCAACTATCAGGCTAAAACATTGAGCGAAGTGGAAAAAGCGTATTTAGACAACTTGAAACAAATAGAACGGAAAATAAAAACAAAAGGGAAATAAAATTGTAACCTATGCTCAAACGAACTCTATTTTTCGGTAATCCTGCTTATTTAAGCACAAAGAATGAGCAGTTGGTGGTTACTTTTCCTGATAAGGAACAAGAACAACGAACAGTTCCGATTGAGGATATTGCAGTGGTTGTAATGGAAAATCAGCAAATTACTATAACTAACGGATTAC
>CAYTGJ010000200.1:0-6378 GCA_964437245.1 uncultured Chitinophagaceae bacterium | reverse complement strand
CCCATGCTTACAATATCCTGGTTGTCGTTGTTATTAGGGATACTGTGTACGTACATAGGGAAGGAGAGCGTTTGATTTTCCGCTACGGTGGAAGTTGCCGTAAATTGTACTCCCTGCATACCAAAGTTAAGCCCCAGTATTCCCAGGTTGACAAACGGCGGGAATTTTTCGTTCAGCTTGCTGTTCATTAAGTAGTTCAACTGTCTTTCGGCAAGCATGGACATTTTAGTAACGGCTATTTTCAGCTTGTCCATTTCCAGTGAAACATAATCTCCGTGGAAATTTCCTCCGTGATATACGTTGTTGTTCTGGCGGTCTACGATCGGATTGTCGTTTACCGAATTTAACTCGTGGATGATCACTGTTTCAGCATAGGCAATGGTATCGGCGATGGGACCTAATATTTGTGGTACACAGCGTAGAGAATAATATTCCTGTACTTTGTCGGCAATGACCCCTTCTTTTACTTTTTTATCGTACAGGTGTTCTTCTCTTTTGCGGATCAGGTTACTGTCGGAGGTCAGCCTGCGAAGAGCCTCGGCGATATCGCTCTGTCCTTTGTGCTGTTTTACGGCGTTCAGTTCGTAGGAAAAATGATCGTCGTATGATTCTACTACTTCGTTGATGATGGAAGAGGCAGAGATACACCAGTGGAGCAACCGTTTGGCATAGATAAGATTGACCAGCGCAATTCCTGTCATTGCACTCGTTCCGTTCATCACAGCCAGTCCTTCTCTTACGTATACTTTGGCCGCCTGTATGCCTGTTTCTTCCAGGACTTTTTCAGTAGGTTTCAGTTCACCTTTATAGAGTACTTCTCCTTCGCCGATCAGGTTCAGGGCGAGGTGTGCAAGCTGCACCAGGTCTCCGCTGGCTCCTACGCCGCCATGCTCATATATAGTGGGATAAATATCGTTGTTGATGAATTCTTTGATGGTTTCCACCAGGCTGGGATGTATGCCCGAATAGCCCAGCATCAGGGTATTGAGACGGGCTACCATCACGGCCTTCAGGTAGAGGGGAGGAAGCAGGTTGTTGCAGCCGGAAGAGTGGCTTCTGATCAGGTTGTATTGAAGTGCGATCCTGTCTTCGTCTTTGATTTTATATTGAGCCATCGGCCCGAAACCGGTATTGATCCCGTAAATGACTTTATCTTGAGAGAAGGTTTGAAGGAAAGAATAGCTGTCTTGTACTTTTTCAATTCCGGTCTGTCCCAGGGAGACTTTTTCACCTCCGAACAGAATTTTTTCTACATCCTCTAATTTTAGCTGATTATTGCCTATGCCAACCATCTCAGAAATAACTTATTGTCTTATTTTTTATATTTTGAAAGAGTACAAAATTAAGAAATATTTTTGTCTTCCAAAGGGCTAAGTTTTTCTTTTTATATATTTGTAAATGAATGTTTTGCGTAAACCTAATCTTTTGTGAAACCTCTGTACCCAATTATTGCGGCATATTTGTATATTCGTAGAATAATTCAAAAACTAAGTCAACATTAACGAATATGAAATCTATTACAGTAAAAGAACTCAAAGAAATGATTGATAAGGGAGAGGACTTTCAATTGATTGATGTACGCGAGCAGGGCGAATTCGATGCGGCCAATCTGAAAGGTGTTTTCATCCCATTGGCTACTGTTCCTCAGAATGTAGAGAAGATCTCCAAAGAGAAAAAAGTGGTGGTACATTGCAGAAGTGGAAAGAGAAGTGCTAATGCGATTGCTTTCCTTGAAAATAATCATGGTTATACTAATTTATATAACCTCGAAGGAGGCATTGTAGCTTGGAAAAATGAGATCGACAATTCATTGAATGTGGTCTGAAAAGTATTATTCCGGGTATTTTTTGTAACATATCAGTGGGTAATGAGGTTGGAAATTCAGGTGGGGACTGATCCGTTAATAAGATATTGATTATTATACTTAAAAATTGTATTATCGTTCATCCTTAACTTAAAAACTATTTTAAAACCATGAAAAAGATTTTGTTATTACCCTTTTTAGTATTGGCGTTTGTGTTTTCAGCAAGTGCTCAGAAAATTATTGTAGAGAAAGGAAGCTTAGATGTACTGAAGGGAGAATCCAAGCTTAAACTGGAATATGATTACAGTAATTTTGCGGTAGGAAAATATCCGACAGAGCAGGAGTACATTGACTACAAAAAAGGCGAGTACGCTAAAAAAGATCCTAAGCAGGCAGAAAGCTTTGAAGCAGGATGGAAAGCTGCACGTGAGAAGCATTATCAACCTAAATTTGAAGAGCTGATCAATAAGGCTAACGGAGGAAAAGTAAAAGTGTTTCCTTCTTACACGGATGCCAAATATACTCTTATTCTGAAGACCACGTTTATCGAACCAGGTTTCAACGTAGGAGTAATGAAGCAACCGGCGTATATTAACGTAGAATATATTATAGTAGAAACAGCGAATCCTTCGAATGTAGTTTTCAAGGCAAACCAGAGCAAGGTTCCAGGCAGCCAGTATGCCGGTTATGATTTCGATGCAAGTGTTCGTATTGCAGAATCCTATGCGAAAGCAGGAAAAATGTTTGGCGGACTGATGGCCAAATCACTTAAATAATTTTCAACGAAACCAAATGAAAAAGGACCGGAAATTTTCCGGTCCTTTTTCATTTGGTTCAGTGATCCCGGGGCTATTTTACTTTTACCAGGTAATAATTTTTCTTCCCTTTTTGCACCAACAAATATTTGTTTTGCAAAAGCTTGAACTCTGCCTTTTGTTCCGGTCCGGAAAGCTTGTCTTTATTGATACTTACACCTCCCGCTGCAATCATTTTCCTGGCCTCGCCTTTGGAAGGGAAGATAAGTGACTGGGTAACGGTAGAAAGAAGATCCGTTACATTGCCTACGGATTCAAATTCGGTAAGACTGATTTCTACTTGTGGTACACCTTCCATTACGGAGAGTAAAGTATCTTCGTTCAGGCTGTTCAGTTCTTCGGTGGTAGACTTTCCAAACAGGATCTCGGTTGCTTTGATTGCGGTCTCCAATTCTTCTTCCGAATGTACCCGGACAGTAATGTCTCTTGCGAGTGCTTTCTGCAGTGCTCTTTCGTGTGGTGCAGCGTTGTGCTGTGCTTCCAGTACTTCGATCTCTTCTTTGGTCATCAGTGTAAAGATCCTGATATAGTTGGCAGCGTCTGCATCGGAAGAGTTTAACCAGAACTGATAGAATTTATAAGGGGAAGTTCTGGCCGGATCCAGCCAGATATTTCCGCCTTCGGTTTTCCCGAATTTGGTGCCGTCTGCTTTTTTGATCAGCGGAGTAGTAAGGGCATAAGCCTTTCCATTGCCTTTCCGGCTGATCAGTTCAGTACCGGCTACAATATTACCCCATTGGTCAGAACCACCCATTTGCAGCTTTACATTCTTATTCTGCCATAAATGGAAAAAGTCGTATCCTTGTACTAGCTGATAGGAAAATTCAGTGAACGACATTCCAAATTCCAGTCTTTTCTGAACGGAATCTTTGGCCAGCATATAATTGACGGTAAGGTATTTCCCTACGTCTCTGATGAAGTCAAGGAAGGTAAAGTTTTTAAACCAGTCGTAGTTGTTGACGATCTCAGCGGAATTGGCCCCGCAGTTGAAGTCCAGAAATTTTTCCAGTTGTTTTTTCTGACCGGCCAGATTCTGTTGTAAAATGTCTTCGGAAAGCAGATTCCGTTCTGCACTTTTTCCGGTAGGGTCGCCCACCATTCCGGTAGCGCCTCCTATCAGTGCCATTGGCTTGTGACCGGCACGCTGAAAATGCAATAAGGTCATTACCTGTACCAGGTTTCCTATCCCAAGGGAATCTGCTGTAGGATCGAACCCAATATAACCGGTGGTCATTTCTTTGGTTAGCAATTCTTCGGTACCGGGAATAATGTCCTGTACCATTCCTCTCCATTTCAGCTCTTCAACAAAATTTTTCATGGTAATTAAATAAACGAAATTAATTCTTTTTGGCTCTGTACTTCATATCAGTGAGGATCTTCAGCACTTTGTCCCTGTGATCACCTTGTATAAGGATCTCCTGGTCTTTGGTACTACCCCCTACACCGCATTTGTTTTTTAGTTCTTTGGTCAGTGTTTCCAGGTCGCTGGTCTTCCCTACAAAACCGGTGATCAGCGTTACTTTCTTTCCTCCCCTGGATTTTGTATCCAGAGAGATACGCAATTGTTGTTTCTCCGGCAACAAGGTTTCTTCTTCTTCTCCTCCTCCTACGGTGTATTCAAAATTATCGTCGGTAGAATAGACAATGCCTTCCCTGTTTTTATGATTTTGCTTGGCCATAGTTCTAAAACAAACCACAAAGATATTAAAATATGGTTTATATTTTGTTAAAATTTAAGGGGTTGTCCGGAAATAATTTTAAGATTGTAACCGGATACCAGATTCAGGATATGCCCTCTCAGATGTATGTCTTTATTAGAGGAGAATATGAATATTCTATAGCGGGTTCTCAATTCTTGTATATAGCCTCCAGAATCTTGGATCTTACGCCTTGTACGTTTTTTTCATACAATTTAAAATTTCATTTTCTGTATCCTTACTGCATTCAATATCGCCAGCAAGGCTACTCCCACATCGGCAAAGATGGCTTCCCACATGGTGGCGGTGCCGGCAGCGCCAAGCAGCAGCACGATCAGCTTGACACCGAAAGCGAGGGAAATATTTTGCCATACGATCTGTCGTGTAGCTTTTCCTATGCGGATAGCAGTTACGATCTTGGAAGGCATATCGTTCTGAATCACAAGGTCGGCTGTTTCGATGGCAGCTTCCGATCCCAGGCCTCCCATGGCGATCCCCACATCGGAGAGGGCGATCACGGGGGCGTCGTTGACACCGTCTCCGGCAAAGGCGACAGGAGATTTATATTTCCGGATCGCTTCCAGTTGGGTTACTTTATCTTCCGGCAGCAACTCTCCATACGCTTTTGTGATCTGGAGCTTGTTGGCCACCATGTTTACAACCGCCGTTTTATCGCCGGAAAGCATGATACTTTCTACTCCCAGTTCTTTCAGTCCGTTTATGGTCGTAAGGGCATCGTCCTTGATTTCGTCTGCAATGGTGACAAGGCCGGCAAACTTCCTGTCGATCGAAACGGCGACAAGGGTCAGAGGGATATTTTTATACTCCGAAGGGTAGGGGACCTGAAATTTATCCATGAGACGGAAATTGCCGGCTAAAATTTCTTTCCCGTTGACAGAACCTTTTAATCCGTGTCCTGCTATTTCTTCCACTTCCCGGAGTGAAAAAGATTCCGGTATTGCCCCGGTATATTCGGCAATTGCTTTGGCCACCGGATGAGAGGATTTACTTTCCACTAACGCCAGCATCGCCAGCATTTCTGAAGGTTCTACTCCTGGTTCAGTTTTTACTTCCTGTACTTTGAAAACTCCTTTGGTGAGTGTACCGGTTTTGTCCATCACGACCGCCTGAACAGACGCCATCAGGTCAAGATAGGTGGATCCTTTGAATAAGATACCATTGCGGGAACCGGCTCCGATCCCTCCGAAATATCCGAGCGGGATAGAGATCACCAGGGCACAGGGACAGGAAATTACGAGGAAGATCAGTGCCCGGTACAACCAGTCTGTGAAAATATATTCAGGAACGATAAAGTAGGGAATCACTGCAATAGCCAGCGCAAGAAAAAACACAACCGGCGTGTAGATGCGTGCAAATTTCCGGATGAACAATTCCGTCGGTGCTTTTTTGGAAGTAGCTTCCTGAACAAGGGAAAGGATCCTGGAAAGCTTACTGTCGGTGTAGGCATGAGTTACCTGGACGTTGCACAAACTGCTTTGGTTGATCATACCGGCCAGTACTGGTTCTCCTTTGTATTTGGTATCGGGTTTACTTTCTCCGGTCAGCGCGGCGGTATTAAAGGTTGCCTGATCGGAGTGAAGGATCCCGTCAAGTGCCAACTTGTCGCCCGGACGAAGCTGAATAATCTCACCGATCGCTACGTTTTCGGCTTTTTTTAAGATGATCTCATTTTGGAAAAGTATCATGACCTCGTCCGGACGTTGATCAAGCAGCGATTTGATGGAGGCCTTGGCTTTCCGCACGGCTGCTCCCTGGAAAAGTTCGCCGATGGTATAAAATAGCATGACGGTAACTCCTTCCGGATATTCCCCGATACAGAAAGCTCCTATGGTAGCTACACTCATCAGTATAAATTCGTTGAAAAAATCTCCCTTCAGGGTGGTTTTGAAGGCACTTTTCCATACCGGCCAGCCGACCGGAAAATAGGCTATGCCATAATAGAGGAGACGTATTATCCCGGGAATTTCCACAGGAGCAAAATAGTCGATGGCGATTCCTGTCAGGAGCATGACCAGACTGATCGCGGCTCCTTTGTACTCAC
>CAYTGJ010000199.1:0-6395 GCA_964437245.1 uncultured Chitinophagaceae bacterium | reverse complement strand
CGATGTGATGGAAGAACTAAAACTTTTCCCCGAAACCAATTCCGCCTCTTCCCGGATCCTGATCTGTCCTTTTGACGAGGAAGCTCAGAAATATGCCCTTCCTTTGCTTCACCAATTGCGTCAAAAAGGTATTAACAGTGAACTCTACCCCGATGTGGCGAAGATGAAAAAACAACTGGACTATGCAGACCGCAAAAAGATCCCGTTTGTCCTGATCATCGGATCGGAAGAAATGACGACTGGAAATCTGACGCTCAAGGATATGCTAAAAGGCGAACAAGAGCGTTTGGATATAAATGCCATAATCACGAAATTAGGCAAGGTTGAATAAACATTCCGGCAAGTCCTTTTCAAAATCCTGAAACGCTGATTGTCAGAAATTAAAATTACCAACTCACTCCTAAAGGTTTATTTTAAAGGCCGGGAAACGTAATTTCATAAATATCTGTTTTACAGAACATCACCTTTAAAGAACGATAAAACGTTGAAAAACATACGGATAGTCCTCTTAGTCATTTTTACAGCCCTCCCTTTTTTTTCCAGGGGGCAATGCACTACCTACTGTGCCTGTTTTACCGTAAGTCAGGACCGTGGCTGTGCTCCTTTGGGAATCTCGGTAGACGGAAGCTGCTACGCAGGTCCTTCCAGCGGGGTACTATATAACTATGACTATGCCAACCAACCGGCCCTTTCGGCTTTTGTAACCAGCACTACTCACGTGTATACCACCCCGGGAGTATATGTAATCGCACAACTTGCCAACGACCCGATGCTGGGAAATACCAACATCCGAACCGATACCATAGAAGTACTCAACGGACAGGCACAGCCGGCTTTTACCATCCATCTGTGTGCCAACCGGGAAGTAAAAGTATCCGTAGGCTCCAATTACGACCAGTATACCGTTGATTTCGGTAATGGCCCAGGATCTGTCACCACTATTCCCCAAAACGGATCTTTTACATACAGCGGATATCCAACTCCCGGCCCAAGAACCATTACGGTGACCGGCCAGTTTCCCACTCTTTGTACAGGACCAACGGCTACCCGGAACATTACTCCTGTTGAAACACTTCTCACTCCCGACATCGTTGATCTTACAGTCACCAATCAGGCCATGACAACGGGAAGCGTAAGCCTCCGCTACAACGGACTACAGGATCGTCTGTACAGGATCGAATACGGTTCACCGGTAAAGTACGATACCGTTACAGCCCTCTCTGCAGGGATACAGCCTCAATCGATCTCCGCACTCAACACCGAAAGTACCGTCTATACCTTCCGGATGCAGAATATTGACATGTGCGGAAATACTTCGCCGTTTTCGGCAGCGATCCCAAGCATTATCCTCTCCCCGGTAGCTTTAAACGGTTCCAATCAAATCACCTTCAGCTCGAATACTTTGTTAGGCCCGGTTTATACCCTGAATAGAAACAATACACTTCTGCAAGCTTCTGCTACCAGTCCTTACAACGATCCGGCAGTGGTCTGCGGTACCGATTATTGTTATCGGGTGCAGGGAAGCCTCCCTACAGTTAGCACCACTACTGGCACCCCACACCAGTCTTACTCTGCCACCCGGTGTGTGAAAGCAGTATACTCCGGCACCGCTCCAGTAGCAACCAATGTCAACTCAACAGTAGAAGGTGAGCATGTAAAACTGATATGGGACCAACCGGTCCTGAACCCGGCAATACCATCCGTGGCCTTTTATACCGTATACAAAGAACAGCAAGGTTCCTATACTTCCTACGAAAACACGCACAACAATCCCTATACTGACAACGGAACCGATACCCGCCAACAGCCTTACTGTTACGAGATCACCTATCAGGATGCCTGCGGAAACAGTTCGTTGAAAAGCAATGCTACCTGTACGGTACACCTGACAGTAACCCGGACGGACGAGACCAACCACCTTACCTGGACTCCCTACACAGGCTACCAGACCGGGATCCGGGAATATATTATTGAAAACCTGGACGAACATGGAAATGTCGTACTAAGCAAATCGGCAGGACTGGCTACTTCCTGGAGCGAAGCTACGGACCCTTCACTGGCCCAGGTTATATACAGGATAAGAGTTATTCCTATCGGCACTGAGAACCTGGTATCGCTCTCCAACATCGGACGGATCGATCTTACCCCACAGGTGTATATGCCTACCGTTTTCACCCCGAACGGAGACGGTGACAACGATGTCCTGATGGTAAAAGGTAAATATTATACCTCCATCAGAATGACGATCCTTAACAAATGGGGAGAAGTTCTCTTCTTCTCTGAAGATGCCGCACAAGGATGGGATGGTACGTACAAAGGGCAACCTGTGTCGGTAGACTCCTACGCATACCATGTAGTAGCTCTTGATAACAAAGGAGAAGAAATATCCCTGAAAGGAGTCGTTTCTTTGTTGCGCTAAAAATATATTTTTGTAAACTGTTTTTCACAACACAATTCTAACCATTAGGACAAGTATGTTTGATATGATGAATATGATGGGCAAAATAAAAGAAGCCCAGGCCCGCCTGAAAAAAATGAAAGAAAACCTGGGAACTCTGACCGTGACAGGGGAATCCGGAGGAGGAATGGTAAAAGCTACTGTAAACGGGAACCGGCAGGTGCTGAAAATAGAAATTGAAGAATCGCTGATCAAACCATCTGACAAAGACATCCTTCAGGATCTTATCGTAGCGGCGACCAACAAAGCCATGCAGGACATCGATGCGGTGATCAAGGAAGAATTGAAAAAAAATACGGAGGGATTGCTTCCCAACATTCCAGGACTGGATCTTGGCGGTCTTGGTAATATGCTTTAAGTAATGAACAAAATAGCAGTAGTCATACTCAACTGGAACGGCCGGTCGTTTTTAGAAAAATTTCTTCCTTCGGTGATGGCCTATAGCCCTGATGCTGCCGTCATCGTAGCCGACAATAATTCTACCGACGATTCGGTGGCTTTTCTGGAAACCCGCTATCCTGCTATCCGGATCATTCGAATCCCTGAAAACGGAGGATACAGCAAAGGATATAATACTGCCTTACAGCAGATCGAAGCCGAGTATTATGTACTCCTGAACTCCGATATAGAAGTGTCCGAACGCTGGCTGGAGCCCGTCGTCGCACTTATGGACAAAGATCCGTCGATTGCGGCCTGCCAACCTAAAATACTGGATTATAACAGAAGAGAATATTTCGAATATGCTGGTGCTGCCGGCGGATACCTTGATTTTCTCGGATATCCTTTTTGCCGGGGAAGATTATTCAATACCCTGGAAAAAGATACCGGGCAGTACAATGACAACCGGGAAATATTCTGGGCCACGGGCGCCTGTCTATTTATGCGGTCTGCCGATTTCCATGCTATAGGAGGCCTGGACAATGACTTCTTTGCACACTTGGAAGAAATCGATCTTTGCTGGCGATTGAAAAGCGCAGGTAAAAAAATTTTCTATTGCGGAGAAAGTAAAATATTTCACGTAGGCGGCGGATCACTCAGCAAAACCAATCCGCACAAAACATACCTGAACTTCAGGAATAGTTTATTCATGCTCTATAAAAATCTGCCCGCTCAAAAAGTATTACCGCTTATTTTCTCCCGGCTGGTCCTTGATGGGGTTGCGGGGATAAAATTTTTGCTGGAAGGTTCGGGAAAACATACCTGGGCGGTGATTAGAGCTCATTTTTCTTTCTATGGTCAGTTAGGAACTCTTACAAAAAAAAGAAAACATGCTCTTTTAAGAGGATTGAACTTTCAAGAGGTATACCCTAAATCCGTAGTAGTCGATTATTTTCTCCGAAAAAAGACGCTTTTTTCAAAACTAAATTTTTAAGTACTTCTCTGTTGACAGCCTATACCGGATGCGGGATTTCAGACAGAGATCCAGGAGTAATTTCTAAGAATAGTAGTAAAATTTATCCGAAGGCAATCGAAAAGATTCTATCCGGCATCTTGCCTCCGGTATTTTATATTTTAATTGAGTATCCGGATATAGTCAAGTGCTTCATACCCATATCTTATCAGGGAACCATAGCGGTCAACTTAAAGAATAACCTCCCCCTGCCCCCCTCCGCCAGCGCACGAACAGCCGCACAAGGGGGAAATGCTTCGGTTATTAAAAGGCACATGGTAAAAATAACAGGGCTACTCTTTCCCCCTTGTGAGATGGATTGTGAGCGTAAGCGGAGGGGGTCAGGGGGAGGTTGTCTCGTCCTAAAATAACTTTACAGTTTATTTATTAGTCCTATTATTATATTACAATTTGTCCTTAATCCTGATATTGCTTTACAAGTATACTACTTTTATAATAATTCTTCCAGTGCCTTTTGAGTCTTCCTGTTCTCTGATGCGCTTGTTCAGGTGTTAACATATTGCAACTCATATGAGGTCTTTCTCTATTATAAAGATCAATAGCTTGTTTTAATTTGGCTTGATCGTATACGGTTTTATAATCAAAGTATTCTTGCTTAAGTATTCCATTTATTCTTTCAGCGATTGCATTCTCCAGAGGGTCACTATTTTCAGTCATGCTAATCTCAATATTATGATCCTGTAATAGCTTTACATATTCATGACAACAATACTGCATTCCTCTGTCAGAATGATGAATCAGTTGCTCCACAGAATCTTTGTTAGATAAAGCCATTTCTAAAGCTTTTACAGTATGAGAGGCCGCTAAAGTCTCTCCAATATGATAGCCTACTATTTTCTTAGAATAAGCATCTGTTATCAATGAAAGATACATAAAACCTCCTTCTTTCTGAAGATAAGTAATATCACTCACCCATACCTTGTCAGGACGATCTATTTCTATATCTTTTACAAGGTTAGAATACTTTTTAAACCAATGCCTGGAATTAGTTGTATGCATATACTTACGGGTTTTTCTCACCAGCAACTTGTGTTTCCTTAAAATGGCAAACAATTTGTCTCTTCCTATTTTAAGCCGAGTGTCTCGTCCTAAAATAACTTTACAGTTTACTATAAAGCTGATCGCTATCGTCAGGGGACAAGCTACCGATTCCAGGATATTCGGGCATTTTAAAATTATAAACGAATAGTCACTATATCTTAAAAACAAAAAAGCTCCCGAAAGGAGCCTTTTTGCAATGATGTCAGGTATACTAAAATTACTTTTGTTCTACTACTTTGGCAATATCTGCTCTTTCCAGGAATTGTCCGTAGGCAACTTTGTAATCGTCTACTTCCGGTTCCATTTTTACGGCAGCTTCATAATTCTGAAGTGCTTCCAGGTATAATTTGTTATCCTCATAGAAAGAAGCAAGAATGATCTTGTTCAACGCATTTTCTTCTCCCAGTTGTATTTTCAGCTCCGCAAGCTGCTTATTCAACTCTGTTACTTTATCATTGGAAGGATAAGTGATCCGGATATCTTTTTCCAGTTCAGGAACTTCTTTTGACTTAATCTTCACGATGTAGTTCTTCACTTTGTTGTCCAGATCAAGGAATACAAACAGATCGTTTGTTTCTTTTTTCAGGATATCCTCTCCGAAAAGATTGGTCACATGTACAATGTAGGTTTTGGTCTGATCTTGCTTTTCCCATTTCACCATTACCTGGTTTCCAAGAGCTGATACGTTCAGCGTTTTAGGAACAAAAACGTCCAGGCTTGAACCTCTTTCCACAGATCCTGTTACGGCCATATATTTATACTTGTTCTTGGCCATATCTTCTCCTCCGGTCTTACTCATTTCACCTGCCAGGTAGTTGGCGTATTTAGTCGTAGTGGAAGCATTCTGAGAAGCAACTTCGCCCGAAAGCTTATTTACCTCATAGGTTCCCGCTTTCTTCAACTCAATGGTTTTTCCACTCTTATGTGCCAATCCCAGGTATCCGTTTTCTCCTATTATGATCTTATCTCCTTTGGAAAGTTTTTTTCCTACAAAAACGGCTTTCCACTCAGTGGTGCCGGCGGTTTGAAGTTTATTGCCTCCCTTGGAAGCCAACACTTTGAACATTTCTTCCTGTGCAAAAGCCAATGTACCGGCCAGGAAAAATGTAAGGGTCAATAGTATAAATTTATTCTTCATCATCGTCTACAGGGTTTACTATAATATTCTCTTTTTTAACCTTTTTACTATACTTGTTTCGTAATTTTAATTCTGAACTCTTGATAAGTCCATAATAAAGTTCTATGATATTAGGCATCAAAAACAATGCCACAGTAGCCATGGTAAAGTCCAGTTTATAGTCATACAGGTCAAATACATATACTATAACCGTGGTAAAAAACAATGCCTCTACGAGCATAATAACCAGGGTGACCCCATCCCAGAATAATTCCAGCTTAAAATAAAGATAGGTAAACAGGATGATGTTCAGGAAGATCATAATGGTATTCAGGACAAAAGTCCAGTTTTCGGGCATCTCGTCGATA
>CAYTGJ010000198.1:2994-6400 GCA_964437245.1 uncultured Chitinophagaceae bacterium | reverse complement strand
CCGATGATGTGAAGTGTTCGCATGGCGCGGCAATCGGTCAGTTGGACGATAACGCGCTGTTTTATCTGCAAGCGCGCGGCATCCCGAAAGACCTTGCAAAGCAACTGCTCACCTACGCTTTTGCGCACGAAGTGATTGACCATATTAAAACAAAACCTTTGCGCCAATTCCTTTGCGATAAATTGAAAGAGGAATTGAAATTGAATTGGTAGTTGATGCTGTTGATAAAAGTTTTGAAGATTCACGGGCAATTGTTTTCTTCACTTTAAACAAAACAAAACAGCATGAACAAAATTCTTCTCACCGCAATTTTTGCCACCGGTATTTCGATTAGTTTTTCACAAGGATTGTACATCAATGTTTCGGGCGGCTATGGCGTTCCCGCGATGCAGCAAACGCAGCAGGCAGTTACTTTTCAGCCCAATGGCACTGACCCCGCAAACAGCATCATTGTGCCGCTGATTAACCAAAACATCAGCGACAGCGCGGCTTTCCGTTTCAAAAATAATCACTATTCGGGCTATGCGAATGGCGGCACACTGAACCTGACTGCCGGCTATTTTATCAATCCTTATATCGGTTTTGAATTTGGCTTCGGCACTTTGATTCCGAGAAAAACACACGGCACTTCCACTTATGATGATTACAATATTTTAGGACCGAACGTTACGATTAAATCCACTACTTGGTCTTACGGTTTAACCATGAGTCCGGGCATTCGTTTTCATGCGTGTAAGCCCGATGCGAAAATTGTACCTTATGCAAGAGTGGCTTTAGCACTGCCGGTTTGGGGTGCAACAAAGCATGAATTGGATATTCAAGGCGACCATTTTCTGCCCAAGTTTTTGAATCAACCTGCATCGGCAACGGTTCACACCACCACCAAATCCGTTTTCTCAATCGGCTTCAACGGCTCGGTGGGCGTGGGTTACAACATCACCAAATGGGTGAGAATTTATGGCGAATTTGCAGCGCAGTATCTTTTTGTACGCTCGGGCAAAACAACTTTGACGAAATATTTGCTGACCGTTGACGGAGAAACCACCGACCGTATGTCCGAGTTTACGACTTTCAGCAAGGAAACCAAGTTTGTGGATAAGCTGGATGAAAACAGTAACACGGAATTATTCGGCAAAAAGCGCGTTCCGTCAAATGTTACCGACCCCGATTTGGATGTTTATGTTGATGAAAGCAAGCCGCGCGAAGAACTGAGGCGGGCAGCCAATTTCAGTGCATTCGGAGGCATGATAGGATTCGCGTTTACCATTGATAATAAAATGTGGAAGAAGAAGCAAAAACCTGTTCCGGTGAAGGAATAGTTGAGAGGTGGGAGGTGAAAGTTGGGAGGTGTTGGTTATGTAAGTTTTGTATTACTCATAATTCATAACTCATCACCAACCTACGCCTTTTCATCGCCATCCAATCTTATCACATCAAAAATTCCGTCTAACGATTTCATGCGGTCAATCAAATCTTCCAACTGCGTTGTGTCGTTTACATACACCATTATTTTCCCTTCAAAAATGCCATCCGCGCTTTCAAATGAAATGCTGCGCATATTCAGATTTAATTGCCCTGTGATGATGTTCGTAATTTTATTCACCAAACCAACATCGTCAATACCATTGATTTTGATGCCTGTGAGGAACGCAATTTCATGTTGTTTTGTCCAACGAGTTTTTACAACGCGGTAGCTGTATTTCGCCATCAGTTGAACGGCATTCGGGCAGTTCATTCTGTGGATTTTTATGCCTTCGTTGATGGTGATAAATCCAAACACATCATCGCCCGGAACAGGATTGCAACAAGCGGCAAATTTGTAATCAATTTTATCGCTGCTTTCGCCCATGATGAGCAGTTCGGCATTTTTGTGGAGCGTTTGTTTTACCGCTTCATCAAAATTATCCGTGCGCTGATGTTCAACAGGCTTGGGCAGCTTTAATTTTCCGCCATAAACTTCTAATTTGGATATGTCGTCAAGATTGATTTTTTTGGTGGCAATGTTGTAGTAAAAATCAAGCGAAGACATCGCTTTGAAATAGTTCATCAGCAACGCCAAATGCCCATCGTTGTCTTCAAGTTTCAGTTGTTTTAATTTTTTTTCGTACTGCTCTTTTCCCGTGAGTGCTACCTTGCGTTGCTCATCTTTCAGCGTTTGTTTGATAACGGATTTAGCCTTTGCCGTAGCCACATAATTCAGCCAGTCTTCAATCGGCTTTTGTTTGTTGGAAGTCAGAATCTCAACCTGGTCGCCATTTTTCAGCACATAGCTTAAAGGAACTAACTTGTGATTCACTTTTGCCCCGATACATTTTTTTCCGATTTCGCTGTGAATATCAAATGCAAAATCGAGCGAAGTTGCGCCCTTGCGCAATCGCTTTAAATCGCCTTTTGGAGTGAAAACAAAAATCTCATCGCTTACCAATTCGGTT
This sequence comes from uncultured Chitinophagaceae bacterium, assembly GCA_964437245.1. Lineage (GTDB taxonomy): Bacteria > Bacteroidota > Bacteroidia > Cytophagales > Cytophagaceae > JANYCO01. The sequence continues at coordinate 3,968 of CAYTGJ010000198.1, read as the reverse complement.
TTAAAATCAGTAACCAAATCTATCGCGCTCGAATCGGGGTTGCTCAATACATTTGAGATTTTTTCGAGCCACAAATCCAACGCCTTATCGGTAGAAATTTCTTTCTCATTTCCTGCAACCGCCTCTTTGTATTTCCAGTGCGCGGCAAAGCCCTTTTCGGCTATTTCGTGCATCCGTTCCGAGCGTATCTGAATTTCCACCCATTTGCCGTGCGAACTCATCACGGTTGTGTGCAAAGCCTCATAGCCGTTTGCTTTCGGATTACTCAGCCAATCGCGCAGCCTGTCAGGGTTTGGGCGGTAAATATCGGTGATGGCAGAATACACGCCCCAGCAATCGCTCTTCTCTCTTTCAAATGGCGAATGAAGAATAATTCTTATCGCAAACAGGTCGTAAATTTCTTCAAACGGAACGCCTTTATGCTTGATTTTATTATAGATGCTGTAAATGGATTTCGGGCGACCGGAAATTGTAAAATCAAAACCGCGCTTTATCAATTCCTCTTTCAGCGGGCGAATAAAATCGCTGATAAATTTTGTGCGCTCGCGTTTTGTTTCGGCAAGTTTTTTGGCAATCTCGCGATACAAATCGGGGTCGGTGTGTTTCAGCGACAGGTCTTCCATCTCGGTTTTGATGGCATACAAACCCATGCGGTGCGCCAGCGGTGCATAAAGAAACGCTGTTTCGGAAGCAATCTTCATTTGCTTGTCGCGCCTCAGTGAATCGAGTGTGCGCATATTATGCAACCTGTCTGCCAGCTTCACCAAAATCACTCTTATATCATCATTCAGTGTCAGTAAAAGTTTGCGGAAATTTTCTGCCTGAATGGAGCTGTTCAAATCAAAAACACCTGAAATTTTTGTAAGCCCGTCAACGATTTTAGCCACTTCTTTGTTGAACATACGCTCGATTTCATCTAGCGTTATTTCAGTGTCTTCCACCACATCGTGCAGCAACGCACAAATCACCGAAGT
>CAYTGJ010000198.1:2441-2984 GCA_964437245.1 uncultured Chitinophagaceae bacterium | reverse complement strand
CGCTGGCGATTTGCGCAACAGAAATAGGATGTAAAATATACGGCTCACCGCTTTTTCTGCGCATATCTTTGTGCGCTTCCAGCGCCAACTCAAAAGCCTGACGGATATGCTTTCTGTCGGCAATGGTGTAGTTCTTTTTCAGCGAGCGCAGCAGCGACCGATAATGCTTTAAGATTATCTTTTTATCCGATTCTTCCTGACTGATTTCCACCTCCTGCATACAATGTTTTCTCTCTTTCTGTTTTTATAGTTGCACAAGTTTAAATGTTAGATTTTTAAGTTCTTAAAAATTGATTCAACCGAAACCTGTTATCTGCCTTTATTTCACAACAATAATTGTGCCTTCCTTTTTCTAAACATAACATTTTTTTGAGAAGATATTTTGAATTGCAACTTATGTCTGTAAATCCATCTTGGTATTTAGTAGTTAGTACAAAGTATTAAGACAATACAAATAGTGTTGCATTGTCTTAATTCTAAATACTTATGTCTGTAAATCTATTTTATTAACGATGTTTGAACCATGCAGGAAATCTGGAACAA
>CAYTGJ010000198.1:0-2431 GCA_964437245.1 uncultured Chitinophagaceae bacterium | reverse complement strand
AAATTGGTGCGCTTTTGCAATTATCAGGAACGGTGCAGACACGATGTTCTAAAAAAACTTTTGTCGCTGGAAATAAAAGAACCCGAAGCAAGCAAGCTGATTCAAAAATTAGAAACTGAAAATCTTTTGAATGAAAAAAGGTTTGTGCAACATTTTGTAAACGGCAGATTCAAATACAAAAAATGGGGACGAAAAAAGATTGAAATTGAATTGAAAAAACGAAACATCAATTCCGCTGACTTCAAAGATTTATTAGACGAACTGCTGCCCTCCGAAAACTACAAATTGCAGCTCACCGAACTTGCCAACCGAAAATATAAAACCATCAAAGGTGAAACCACCATGCTGCGCAAACAAAAGCTGTTTCGCTTTTTGGCGGGCAAAGGCTTTGAGGGTAATCAGATAAGTGAAGTGATAAAAAAAATACCATTTACGGATTGACAGATTGACGATTGAAGTTAATGGTCAATCCGTCAATCTGTAAATAGTCAATCCGTAAATATTTTGGTTTTTATCAGAAAAATGTAATACAATTATCAGCCTTAAAAACCCCTTTGAGCCGAAAACTTTGTAAAAGTAAATGAACAATCTCTGGAAGAAAATTATCATCGAAACAACCATGCGCCACAAGGCGGGAACTGCCGGTTTGAACGACATTTTTTCGAGCTACCAACTTGCAAAAGGGTACAGGGAATTTCTCATTATCATCAGGCGTTTTCTTAAAGATGTGGTGCTTATCACGCTTGGAATTTTCTTTGCCTCATTCGGTTTCAAAGGATTTTTGCTCACCAACAAATTTATTGACGGTGGCGCAACAGGCATCTCACTTTTAATTTCTGCATTAACCGACATTCCGCTTTACATTCTCATCATCGGAGTAAACATTCCGTTTATCATTTTGGCATACATAGTGTTGGGTAAGCACTTCGCCATCAAAACCGCATTTGCCATTGCCGGACTTTCATTTTGCCTTGCCACAGTTACTTTCCCAAACGTAACCAACGACAATTTATTGGTCGCCATTTTTGGCGGATTCTTTCTGGGTGCGGGCATCGGGCTTGCCGTGAGAGGCGGCTCTGTGATTGACGGAACCGAAGTGCTTGCCATTTTCCTCAGCCGGAAATTAGGCACTACCATTGGCGACATTATTATCGTCATCAACTTCTTTATTTTCTCGGCTGCCGCCTATTTTTTATCGGTTGAAATAGCGCTTTACTCCATGATAACCTACCTCTCCGCCTCCAAAACTTTAGACTTTATTGTAGAAGGAATAGAAGAATACGTTGGCGTTACCATCATTTCATCGCACAATGAAGAAATAAGGCAAATGATAATAAACGTGATGGGCAGAGGAGTAACCGTTTACAGTGGCAAACGTGGCTACGGCAAACGCGGGGAAACACAAGATACCGACATCATCTACACCGTAATTACCCGCCTCGAACTAAGCAAGCTGAACACCGAAATTGAAAAGATAGAACCCGATGCGTTCGTTGTGGTAAACAGCGTAAAAGACACCAAAGGCGGAATGATTAAAAAACGTCCGCTGAAACATTAGGCATTGACTATTTACGGATTTACAGATTGACGATTGGTTTATACAATATGCTTTGGTTTCTGAAGTTCTGCAACAAAAAAAGCCAACACTTTTCAGCGTTGGCTTTTATATTTTGTGTAAAGTATTTTTCTAAGCAGCTACACCTTCTACCAGCACACTTACATTGTTATTCAAACATTCGGCAAAGCCGCCTGTAATGGAAAGTGTAATTGTTTCGGCAGGTGTTTTATACTTTATCTTACCCTTTGCAAGCGCAGCAATAATAGGCGCATGATTGTTCAACAATTCAAACAAACCGCCAACTCCGGGTAATTGCACCAACGATGCTTCGCCACTGTAAAGAACCTTTTCGGGTGTAAGTATTTCTAATTTCATGTTTACGATTTGAAGATTTGAAGATTTGAAGATGGCTGTTTCATGTTCAAATCCTCAAATCAACTCATTTATTTAGTTGTTTCAGCTAACATTTTTTGTCCGGCAGCAATTACCTCATCAATATTTCCTTTCAGGTTGAAAGCCGCTTCGGGATATTCATCCACTTCGCCTTCCAGAATCATATTGAAACCACGTATGGTATCCTCAATAGATACAAATACACCTTTCAAACCAGTAAACTGTTCGGCAACGTGGAAAGGCTGGCTCAGGAAACGTTGGATTCTGCGTGCGCGGTGAACCACCAATTTATCTTCCTCGCTCAACTCATCCATACCAAGAATGGCGATGATGTCCTGCAATTCTTTATAGCGTTGCAAAATCTCTTTCACACGCATTGCGCAACGGTAGTGTTCAGTTCCGATAACTTCCTCGCTCAAAATTCTTGAAGTAGAATCCAACGGGTCAACCGCAGGATAGATACCCAACTCGGCAATCTTA
>CAYTGJ010000197.1:0-6689 GCA_964437245.1 uncultured Chitinophagaceae bacterium | reverse complement strand
GATTACGATGTTTCCGATGGAAGACCAGGAGTTGAGGCAAAAATCATTTTTGGTAGGTGAGGAAGTGATGGTAGCGGCATGAAGCCCAAAGAGTGAAGTAAGCCCCAGTATCAGGGCCAGAATGAGGTATTTTTTAGTCATGGTAAGGTTTGGCTATCTGCCTTATAGATACGATTTTACAGTGGAACGTAACCAGTACAAGATTATTTAATATAAGCGGAATAAGTATTCGGGGTGTTCAGTTGCCTTATTTTGCCTGTAAAGTTCATGCTATCTTTTGTATTTTACAAGTGTTTTAAGGCATAACTTACTGTATATTAATCCTAAAAATTTAATTTTAAAAACATTTCACCTTTCATTAATACACTTCTGCCCAAAAACGCTGCTGGCCGTTTTTTTGAGTATTTTCGTCCCCGTTACAGACCACTTTCCTAAAATAGGGAAATGGTTTTTCTTTTGAAAAACGATAAAAAAACAGCCTTTTGAATGCTTATATTCATTCAAAAGGCTGTTGTGGGGATAATCTTCCGCCGGTTTTTTACTACAAAACTGGTTACTCGCCTTTCAGAGGCTGAACAAGACGTTGTTCCTGTGCTCTTTCTCTTTTGCTGGTTTTGTACCAAAAATACCCCAATACAGAAAATGCAATGTAGGGAATGACCATCAGGTATAAGATACCGGAATTCAACCCTTTCGCATTAAAACCACTGGCTGCATTCCCGGTTTCCTTGCACATAGCACAAGCCATCAGATCATTGGATAAAAGGCATATACTACCAACCATAATCAACACGATAAAGTACCTGCTATATTTTTTCATACAAGTAATAATTAAACTGTTTTAACTGTAATACGGACTAATCATCAAATATACAATCACTCCCGTCACCGATACATACAGCCATATAGGGAGTGTCCATTTTACCACTTTCACATGTCTGGAGATCTGTCCAGACCATGCGAAGTAAACGGCATATAATACGAACGGAACTACCACGGCTGCTAATAGTACATGTGTGATCAGCAATATATAGTAAAGGATTTTCACCGTTCCTTCTCCTCCAAATGACGTAGAAGGATTGGTAAGATGATACAATACATACGATACCAGAAACAAGGATCCCAGGCTGAATGCCCCTAACATGGCCATGCGATGCATCCTTATATTTTTATTTTTTATAAAAATATATCCGATGACCAGCAATACTGCTGTAAGACTATTCAGCAGTCCATTCAGGTGAGGTAAAATCTTGGTCCAGGCTCCCAGATCGATTTTGGTCCTGATCCCGAATAACAACGCAACGACTAATGGGATAGCAATCGCCAGCACCTTAATCACTCCGTCGTATTTTTTCTGATCATTTACTAATTGACTCGTCTGCATAAATTTCTTTTAAAACCTTTATTTCTGTAATCAGTTTATCTACCTCTTTCTGGTCGGTACCATTATAATATCCGCGGATCCACCCGTTTTTGTCTACCAGCACAAGTTTATCACTATGTACAAAATCAACCGGATGAGCAGTGTCTTCCATTGCAGTGATGTAATATCCTTTCTGGGCCAGTGCATAAATGGAATCCTTTGGCCCTGTGACAAATCTCCACTTCCCTTCTTTCGCCCCATATTCTGCGGCATAGGCCTTCAAAACTTCTGAAGTATCGTGTTTAGGATCTACCGTGAAGGAAACGATCCTGACGATGGTATCCTTCATAAACTCTTCCTGGACACGGGTCAGCTGGGAAGTCATTTTAGGGCAAATACTTCCACAACGTGTAAAGAAGAAATCGGCTACATAAATATACCCCCGAAGTTGTTTCTGAGTAACCGGATTCCGGTCCTGATCGATCAGAGCAAAGTCAGGTACTGCATATGCTTCGGTGATCTTGTAATGCCCAGTCTCGGTCTGCACAGAATCTTCGGCAAAATAGACTGGTAGCTTATAACGGTTTTTACCAAAATTACTTATGAAGAATATAATTCCCATCGGTAAAAGCACCAGTAAAGCAAGCGTAATCGTTTTTTGTTTCTTCATTTCAATTCCTATAGTAATAAGGTCTTTACATAAAAAAAGCCCCGCTTTTCAGTGGGACTTTTTTTATGTTTTTAGAACCAGGTCATCACCCAGTTTCGTAATTCAAAGACGGAGTCCCCTTCTGCAAGCATCGCCGTGATCAGCCAGCAAATAAATGCTACGGGAAGGACAATGGACCATATCAGCATTTTCACTTCATACTTCAGGTGCATAAACTCTCCTACAATGTAGAAGGACTTATAAAAGGTAAGAATCACAAAGATTGAGGTCTTCAAAGGTCCTGCATCGATGATAAAGGCGATGATGAACTCTATTGCTGTTGCAACTCCAAGATAAAGAGTGGTCATCCATATCTTTCTGATCTTTGCCTTATCCGGAGGAATAACCTGAATTTGTGCTATATTTTCGTTGTGTGCGTGTCCCATAATTAAATGATCAATATTTTCTAATTAATAATTCTGATTAAACAAGATAGAAGAAGGTAAATACGAATACCCATACAAGGTCAACAAAGTGCCAGTAAAGACCTACTTTTTCTACCATTTCATAATGTCCTACTTTTTCATAAGTCCCCAGGGAAACATTGTAGAACACAAGAATATTGATGATCACTCCACTCAGTACGTGTGTACCGTGGAAACCTGTAATAAAGAAGAACAGATCAGCAAACAATACCGGGCCATATTCATTCGCGATCAGATTCGCTCCGATAATTTCAACACCTTCCACTAACAAAGGTTTTCCTCCGCTAATGAAGATCATCCATTCCCAGGCCTGACATCCAAGGAAAGCAAAACCTCCGATGATCGTCCAAAGCATCCACTTTAATACGGCCTCTTTGTCCATTCTGTGTCCGGCCTCTACCGCCAATACCATGGTCACACTACTCATGATCAGAATAAAGGTCATGATCCCCACAAATACAAGAGGAGCGTCTACGTGAAAGAAAGGGATGTGTGTAAATACTCTTTCAGGAATAGGCCAGTGCTTTACAGAAAAGAAGAAATCTTTAATCTCTCCCTGGAAAGTAGGGTGGCTAAATCTGCTGAACCCGTAGGTTACCAAAAGCCCTGAGAAAGTAAATGCATCTGATAACAGGAAAAACCACATCATCAATTTTCCGTAACTTGCCTTTAGTGGCTCTGCGCCACCTTTCCACAAATTTTTATCACTTACTGTAGCTGCTGTTGTTGCCATGTTTAAAACTTAGTAATTAATTATTGATTAACAAAAATACATATAAATACACCCAAAGCAAATCCAGGAAGTGCCAAAAAGTTGCTGACATTTCCATCTGCAACATATTTTTTGAATGTACTTTTAATTTGAATGTCTGCATATACAGATACACGAGAAAACCAATTCCCGCAATCAGGTGTATCACGTGTACAATGAAAAAAACATATACAAAAGACCCTGCAGGATTACTTTCTTTCCCTCCAAGATATACGTTTATATCCATCAGGCTAGTCCAGGCTCCTATCATCTGTAGTCCTGTAAACAACAGGCCTAATCCGATCGTTGCCAGAATAGCATATTTCATCCTTTCTAGTTGATCATTCTTCGCACTTACATAAGCGAAATGCATAGTCACACTACTAAAAACCAGGATCAGGGTATTAACCAGAAAGATTGTCGGGATTTTGAACTGCAACCAATCTCCGGCCTCACGTCTTACCAGATAAGCACTGGTAAATGCTCCAAAAAGCATCACCACAGTGATCATAAACAACCACAGGGAGAACTTATTCGGGTGCATCGACAAAGGCCGCTGCGCATATTCATATGTATTTGTTTTATTTACGTCCATCATAACTTTTCCACTTTATCCAATACAAAAGCGATTTGCACGATCGGCAAATACAAAAACGAACCGAACATAATGTAAAGTGCTGCTTTTTTAGAACATTCTTTCATCAGATAGAATGTCTGTGTCAAAAACAATACTCCACAGATCAGTGCAATAATTGCCGATGTTATTTTTGTCATTCCCATCAAATAAGGAACAAACCCCAGAGGGATCAGCAACATCGTATACATCATAATAAGAAATGCCGTATTCACATCCTGTCCGCTGCCAGGCAATAACCGGATACCTGCTTTTTTATAATCTTCGTCCAATACCCAGGCAATCGCCCAGAAATGGGGGAACTGCCATACAAACTGGATGGCAAACAAAATACCCGGCTCCCATCCAAAATGATTGGTTGCCCCTACCCACCCTATCATAGGAGGCAAAGCACCCGGAATCGCTCCGATAATCACTGCTACAGGATGAATGGTTTTCATCGGGGTGTAGACGAATGCATACAGAATCAGCGAAGCAGTAGCCAATAACGCTGCATTAACATTGATATACTGAATGAATAAATAAATACCTAAGATACCAGTGACAAATGCAAGGATCAAAGCTTCCCTGCTATTTAAGGTTCCTGAAGGCAATGGTCTTTTCTGAGTTCTGGACATGAGCTTGTCCGTATTTCTCTCATACAACTGGTTCAATACATTACTGGAAGTGGTCACAAAAAATCCTGCCAGTATAAAAACTGTAAAATGCTTCCAATCCAACGTTGCAGGAGCGCCCAAGATATAGCCCATTCCAGCGGAGAATACCACTGTAAATGATAATCTGAACTTCAGCATCTGAAAAACCGCCCGGCTTTTCATCATAAACTGAGTTGCAAACTCCTGAATATTTATATTCTGCGTTGTCATTTTTTCTTTCTCTTATACTGCTTCCAACCTGCTCTTTTCATTCAACTTAAGTACAAACAATATAAAAAACTGTAAGCCCAGAAGCATGGTGGCTACCAGCATATGCAAAGGCTGCAGGAATGCCGGGATATTGAAATTCCCCATGATGATCCCTCCTGCCATTTCGATCCCTACAAATAGCATCATACCGTAGGACGACCATCTCATCACCGGAGCATCACTGGACTTGTATAGCTTATAAATAAAGTACACATGAACCAGGAATACCAGAATGGAAAAGGTACGATGTACCTGAAAATAATAATCAAGGTTTCCGATCCATTCTGCCCTCCGGTCAAAGCCAAGGGTAGCTGAAAGTGTATCAATCTGCTCCCTTACCTGAGTTCCTATTATAATTTGTATAATAGTCGTAATAATCAAAAGAACGTTCCATCTCTTTATCTGGTCTGCCCAGGCTATTTCTCCGATCTGAAGATCATCTTTCCTCACTCTGCACATTACATAAATAAGGAGCAGAATGATTAGAATAGATCCCCAAAGGTGAAAAGAGATCAACAAAGGTTTAAGATTGGTAGATACTACATACTTCCCTACAATTCCTTCCAATATCACCAGAAATAAAGCCAGGCCACATAACTTCCTGACCAGTTTGTCTGTTTTGTATCCAAGTGAAAGAACGAAAGCGACAATTATAAATACTCCTATAAGAGCGCCTAGTAATCTGTTTATGTATTCGATCCAGGTTTTAACAGCGTTGAACTCTGTTTCATATCCATGGACGGTATATTTGAGCTTGTAATCGGCGGGGAGCTCACTTTCGTCTGTAGGTGGCACCCACTTCCCAAAACACTTTGGCCAGTCAGGACATCCCATTCCGGAACCTGTTGTTCTGACGATTCCTCCTGCCAGTATTAACAGGTATACAGATACAACTGTTAATACAACAAATCTTTTAAATCCTAAGTGCTGCTCCTTCATGTCTCACCGTTTCTCTCTTATTCATCGTCTTTCTCACCAGGGAGATTAGACTCAGGAGTTTGAGCATACGGTATGTTCTGAGGAATAAAATCTTCTTTTGCACCAGGCTTGCTGTAATCATAAGCCCAACGATATACGTGAGGAATAGCACCAGGCCAGTTACCATGTCCAGGATTTACCGGAGTAGTCCACTCAAGCGTATTCGATTTCCAAGGGTTCTCAGAAGCTTTTCTACCTTTGAACATACTGAAGAAGAAGTTGAACAGGAATATAAGCTGTGCCGTTACGGTTAAGATGGCGGCAATACTGATAAACTGGTTCAGGTCTGTAAAAGACTGGAAAGCATCAAATCCGGTGAATGAATAGTATCTTCTTGGGAATCCTGCAATACCGATGTAGTGCATAGGGAAGAATACACAATACGCACCGATGAAGCTCAACCAGAAGTGTATGTAGCCTAATTTTTCATCCATCATTCTTCCGAACATTTTAGGATACCAGTGATAAACTCCTGCCACCATTCCGAAGAAGGAAGCTGATCCCATCACAATGTGGAAGTGAGCTACCACAAAATAAGTGTCGTGCAGTTGAATATCAGCAGCAGAGTTACCCAGGATAATTCCTGTCAGACCTCCGGAGATGAAGAAGGATACCAGTCCTATAGAAAATAGCATGGCTGGGGTGAATACTATATTACCTCTCCATAATGTCGCAATATAGTTGAATCCTTTTACTGCTGACGGTACCGCAATAATCAGCGTCAGGAGCATAAATATGGAACCAAGGAAAGGATTCATTCCCGTGACAAACATATGGTGTGCCCATACGATGAAGGAAAGGAAAGCAATAGCAATAATAGAACCGATCATCGCTCTGTAACCAAAGATTGGTTTACGGGAGTTGGTTGCAATAATTTCAGAAGTGATTCCAAGTGCCGGAAGTAATACGATGTATACTTCTGGG
>CAYTGJ010000196.1:0-6701 GCA_964437245.1 uncultured Chitinophagaceae bacterium | reverse complement strand
GCTGGATGCTTGCGGCGGCTCAGAAAAACATTCCGATCGTAGTACCGGGCTGGGAAGATTCCACTATGGGAAATATCTTCGCTTCTTACTGCATCAAAGGAGAATTCAACCCTACGACCATGAAATCCGGCATTGAATATATGCAATGGCTGGCTGACTGGTATGTGAAAAATTCAGAAGGAAAGGGTGTCGGGTTCTTCCAGATCGGTGGCGGGATTGCAGGAGATTTCCCTATCTGTGTAGTACCGATGTTGTACCAGGATATGGAAATGGAAAACATTCCTTTCTGGTCATATTTCTGCCAGATCTCTGATTCCACAACTTCCTACGGTTCCTATTCAGGAGCGGTGCCTAACGAAAAGATCACCTGGGGAAAACTGGACATCAATACTCCTAAATTTATCGTAGAGTCAGATGCTACCATTGTAGCTCCTCTGATCTTTGCCTACATCATGGGCTGGTAATAACCGAAGCGAGACAGCATGTGCTGAGCGGCACTCCTGAGACTGCTCAGCACTAAACATATAACGACAATGAGACATAAAATACTGAGCGAGGGAGCAAAGGAACTAAGCTACGAAATCAGGGAGATAGTAAAAAAAGGGGACCAGATCAAAAAGCTGGGAAAGGATATTTACTGGGAAAATATCGGAGATCCGATCCAGAAAAATAATGAAGTACCGCTTTGGATGCGTGAGATTATTTCCGGACTTACGATGGATGAAAAATCCTATAGCTATTGTCCTTCCAAAGGGGTTCTTACCACCCGTCAGTTTCTGGCCGAGCTCAACAATCAAAAAAGCGGAGTACAGATCACGGCAGAAGATATTCTCTTCTTTAACGGGCTGGGTGATGCTATTGCAAAAGTTTACCAGTTCATCAACAACAATCTTCGTGTCATAGGCCCTTCTCCGGCCTATTCTACGCATTCGTCTGCCGAAGCCGCACACGCCAGCAGTGATCCGATCACGTACAATCTTGATCCTAACAACCACTGGTATCCGGACCTGGACGATCTTTACAATAAGGTAAAATACAATCCCAATATTATCGGGATCCTGATCATCAATCCTGACAACCCTACAGGGATGGTGTATCCGCTGGATACGCTAAAAAGGATCGTAGAGATTGCCAGAGAGTTTGACCTGATGCTGATCAGTGATGAGATTTACCTGAACATCACTTATAATGGTGCCCAGGCTTATTCACTGGCAGAAGTAATCGGAGATGTACCGGGGATCGCTATGAAAGGAATTTCCAAAGAACTGCCCTGGCCTGGCGCCCGGTGCGGATGGATGGAGTTCTATAACCGTGACAAGCACAAGGATTTTAACAAATTCTGTGCCGCCATGGAGAATGCAAAAATGATCGAGGTATGTTCTACTACGCTGCCTCAGCTTGCGATTCCGAAGATCATGCAGGATCCGAGATTCAAACCTTACCGGGAGAATCTGAACCAGAAGATCGGAAAAAGAAGTAAATACATTGCAGAGATCCTGGGGCAAATCCCGGAACTGCAATTCAATGAAACGTACGGAGCATTTTATAACACCATTATTTTCAAAGAAGGTGTTTTAAATAATAAACAAAAGCTCAGGATCGACGAGCCCGAGATCTCCAAACTTGTGGAAAGCTGGATAACACCGGACATGAATTTTGACAAGCGTTTTGTGTATTACCTTCTTGGTTCCAAAGGTATTTGTGTGGTGCCAATCTCTTCTTTCTGTTCTGATCTGAAAGGATTCAGGGTAACCCTGCTGGAAGAAAACGAAGAAACACTCAAGCATATTTTCACTACGTTAAGAGATGCCATCAGAGAATATCTGAACTCTACGGATTAATCCCGGAACTTTTGTTGGGTACCAGCCCTTGAGTTGGTACCCAATAAAAATATCCTTCATTTTTTTATAAAAAAACAATTCTTGCTACATCCTTTCTTATTCTCTTCATAGTCTGAAATTGATACAAATGGGTTCATTTCGGTCTTAAATGATTTAACTATGCTATAAAACATACTTCTGCAAAACCATTTTTTCAAAACATTTCTTCCAGGTTTCCGTATTTCGCAACAAACACTTTAAAAATTTTCAACCCTAAAAAATCAACATTTATGAGTGAAACCATTGTAAAAACACAACTTTTATCTCTTGACTATCTTCCGGCAAATCAATGCGTGCGGATCGAATGGCTGAACTATCCTAATTCTCAGGAATTCAGAGACGGTATGGACGCTATGCTTGCTGCATTGCTAAAACACAACACCATGAAATTGCTTGTAGCCGACGGAAAAATGGGAGCCGTTTCGGATGAAGATCAAAAATGGGTGGCAGAAGAATGGACTCCAAAAAGCTTAAAAGCAGGTGCTATTAAAACAGCGATCGTTTTATCCAGTGATATCTTCAATCAGCTTTCTACCGAGAGCATGGTGGAGCAAAGTAACAGCAATAATGCGACGACTTCCAATACAAGCTATTTCCCCTCCGAAAAGGAGGCGCTCGAATGGCTTGCATAACAGCATTCCACTGAAGGAAAAGCCCGGTTCTACCAAGCCGGGCTTTTTTATTTTAAATTCCTGGATGAATAGTATTTTTTAGAGACAAGATACGAGAGGCCGGGAGGACTATTACATATTAAAATATGGGGGGCTTCATCAGGAAACGGGATTTTAAACTCAACCGGAGAATCCCTCTGAATTTCTCCCTATGATCCTGTCAAATTCTGGTTGCTGAATAATATTCCCCTCATAATCCAACATTCCATATTTATCCTCCCCTGTTTTAAAAACGATCATATGCTTATAGAATACACAGGAGCTTATTCTATCAAAAGGAATCGCTCCTGAAAGTCGTTCTTCTTTCAGATTCATTAAATAATATTCTCCTCTCCTTTGCACCAGCAATATCCCTTTTTTCATCCCCAGAATATCCTCGTATACAAAATCGAGTATGGTATCTTTGCTCAAAGTCACTCCTCCCAATAAGCCTCCCTGATTGCTATTTACAATCAATATACTATCACACACTTTATGTACATTATACTGCTCAAAATTCCCAGCGACCGTTCCTGATGAATCTATAATGGATATAACAGGAGTTCCCTCCTTAGAATATTTCATACAGGAAAAATAATTTAAGGACAAAGGAGTTATTTTATCATAACAACATAGAACCTTTCCGGTATTTACATTTACAAACCCCATGGTATCGTCCTTAAATAAGAGCCAGTCAATAGCCTGCCTGTCTTCACAGGCACTACTATAGAAGGAATAAGGTTCAACACTTATAAACCGGTATGCTGTCCGCTCCAGGAGGTCCTTACAAGTATCCTTCTCTACTTTCAACAAGGCCCCCTGGAGTTTTTTATATGCTTTGTACACACCTGGAATCCCACTACTAATGATCCCATCGTATTCAAAAGGGATTCTGACCTTCCCTACTCGATCGATCAGGCCAAATTTGTGGTTCTTCAGGACAACACAATACCCATTTTCAAAGGCCATCACAAAATCGAACCGGGGAGAAATAATTGTCTTCCCTTTTTCATCTATAAATCCCCACAATCCGGTAGTGTTCACTCCTGCCAATCCTTCTGAAAAAATACTGGCTTGCTGGTAATCTTTTTTAAAAACACTCTTCCCTTTCTCGTTAATAAATCTGTCCCGATGGTTTTCTGTGACTACAGCCTTTTGACCATAAAAACCAGTAGTAGATTCATATATAAAATCTATTTTTACATTACCATCCCGATCTATGTAACCAATTTTCCCTTCTTTCTTAGCCAAGATCAGACTACTACAAGTTATTTTCAGGTAATCATAAATACAGGGGACCAACATAGCTCCCCGATCATTTATAATTCCCCACTTCTGATCTTTTTCTACCAGTATAAGGTCTTTAGTCCCGGGATTCATCGCCTGCAAGCTGGGGATTATAATTATGTATACGACTAATAAAAAGCTGGCCAGTCTCATCTCTCTTTAATGGTTATGTTCTCCTCCAAAATGTGCATAGCCTGCATTACGGGCACGAATTTCTTCTTTAATTTGTTCTGCATGTATAGTCATAAAATTATGTACATAAGGTTTCCACCAATTACTGGCATAAGGATGATCGATAATTCTCCTGGAAGCCATAATCAATGATTCATACTTTTTCCCTTGCGCGGAAGGAAGGTTAATCGTACTCCGGTGAAGAGGATCGGAAGATGCTGCTAATAAATGTACTTGTTCTTTAGGGTATGCAGGAGCTACGATAGCCATCTCCTTATCTATCACGGTAGCAAAACTTAAATAAAATGGAAGACCATAGGCCGAATATTTAGGGTCTTTTGTTTTAAAATCCTTCACAACCCATTGGATATAAGAGTCTCTAGCATATAATAACCGGGTATATGCATCTTCTCTTTCCTCTAACGAGTGGGCATCTTTTACCATTTTTGATGTTTCAGTAAATTCCAGCACTACTTTGTCCAGTTCTATTCTATTATTTTCTTCCACAATTTTGAGAGCTCCTTTCTCCATTACACCTATTCCTGCCCTAATCAGATTTTTAGTCTCCGTATTAAGCTTTCCTGTCTTTCCTACCATTTTCCCAACAGTATTTAGGAATTCCAATGATTTACCAACGTTGTCTTTAATTTGCGTAAGCACCGTTGCTATTGTCAATAAACCTTCTGCTGCTTCATCTCTCATGTCTTGCAAATTATACTCTTGGCCTTTTTCATGTCCATTAGTATATACATATTTTCCATACGCAAGGCTGATCCCTTCTTTTGTATTTCGTTGTTTTATAAACTCCTGTTTATTTTTCCCTTTCTCATCAAGATCCTTTGGATCCTGGGCTAATGTGGTGCTATCAGAGTCATGAAATTTATTCTCACTCCAATAATTCAACATTTCATTCCGTAACATCTTGTCTGCTTCTACAGAAAGTTTAAAAGCCAATCCAAAAAATATGCTATTAGCATGATCTTTGGCTAACTGACTGTGAGAAGCTCCTACCATTATTTTCGCAGGTGTGTTATCATATAACTGTTTTCGTTTATTCGCTTTTTCCAGTTCTGTTCTATAATCAGGTTTTTTCCCGGTAATAGCAGTACTGATCTCATCTAGAGTGCCGGATGACTTTCCTCCAGATTGAATTACCTTGTTATTTTCTGTTTCTACTTTGTAGAGGGGCGTATCCTGCACTTTTGATACCAGCAATCGTGCTTCAATTTCTTCACCCGCCGGTTTCAAGATATTGTTATTCAGAAATGATTTAATTAAAGCTTTGATGTCCTGAAAATCGACCGGCAAAGCTATATTGGGAATCATTTGTAAAATACTGTACGCACTGTACAACGGAGCTTCATATAGATAAGGTACAGTGGTACTTTTTAAAAAATCCGGAATCAAAGGAACAAACAATGCATCTACCACTTTCTTTTTCAATGTTGGATTTCTATCAACACTCAACACAAGTTTATCCATTAATTCACTTTGTGCCGCCTTTTCAACGTCTGTTTTTACAGGGCCTAACCCTTCTTTTAGCATCTTAACTCCTTCTGCACCAACCGACTGAAGAGTATCCCCAGAAGTAAAAGTACCCGTTGTCAATACTGGCATCCTATCCCCGGCTTCAGGAGTAAGCATATTGTCTACCTCGCTAGTCAATTTTCTTACATAGCGGTTTTCAGGCTCAAGGTCTGTCAGTAGATTTTTATCTTCCTTCAACAGCTGGTCAACGGCAATCTCTACATAATTGGAATGAGCAAATAAATCCTCCACCGCATGCAATGCTGCTCCCAAATGCATCATTCCCTCCGGAGTCCTCCCCTTTTCTGCAGCATACTGCAATCGATCCTCTACATGTGCGTTAGTTCTCCTGATATACGCCATCACCCCTTTCTGATCTACAGAAAAAAGATTAGCTCCTTCTACTGTACCTGTAACAGGATCATTATTTTCCTGATTCGTAGTATAAGATTCAGGTCTCGCGGGCCAAGCAGAAGTTTTAAACCTGTCTTCTTCTTTATACATGTCAGGATGAATACCTGGAGGTGTGCTATAATAATCAAAACCCTTACCGGGTAATTGGCCTGCTGGATTATCCATATGTTCAGAAGGAATATAATAGCCAAACTCTTCGGCATTCATATAACGTCCAAATTTTTTATATCCCAGAAAATTAATAATTACAAAAACAATATCAGGAGAAAGGTTATCAGCCAAAGAGGGAACCAAAGCCTGATTCATATCCCTCATCCAGTTTCCATAATAAACAAGAGAGGCTTCATCATTAGACATTTTACCATCAGAAGTCAGTGCAACACGTTCCACAGCCTCATGTCCGGGAGCCTCAAAACGTTGAATCGGATTTTCATCTCCAGTTCCTGATGTGGCATGACTTACTAAATCCACATTATTCCCTGATGCTACTTTTTTACCTGCTTCATCTGCTTCCTGTTCCAAAGCAGCATCCTGATTAATCATGAGCCCTTTCCCATACAGATCACCCTCTCCTACTCTTCCCTGCTTTTGTTGTATCACATGAGTTAATTCATGCCCTATCAATTCCTGCCCTTCTTTGGTTGCAGGATTATATTCTCCTGGTGCAAAATGAAGATCATTTCCCTGTGTATATGCTTTAGCATTGACCTCCTGAGCTTGTAACCCTCCCAAAATTTGGACAGTTGTAAAATAGATTTCTTCTTTTTTAAGT